>JAHDSS010000226.1 GCA_018432565.1 Kiritimatiellia bacterium | reverse complement strand
TCTTGCGCGACGCGCCGGCAGTTGCATCGAAGAAGGCTTCCGGAAAGAACGGCTCATCCCCTCGACCCCCGCCGGACATGGCGAGCCTGCGGGCTGTATCGGATGTGCCGGTGGATCCGGTGTTCGTGGATCCCGATTCGGGGCTGCTGATGGTGATGGAGCCGGAGATCCTGATTGGCCTGAAAGACGGCGTGGATCCGGCGGCGTTTTTTGGCGCGGAATGGCCGCGAGTTTCGCCGTTGCCCGGCACGCGGAACCAGTTCGTGCTGTCCGCGGGGGACCTGACGGCGGAGAAAATCCTGGCGGACTGCGTCCGGCGCAGCGCGGATGACCGGGTGGCCTGGGCCGAACCGAATTTCCGCAGCGAAGGCGTGCGGCACTACACGCCGAACGACCCCCTGTTCGGGAATCAATGGCATCTGGAGGACGGTCATCCGGGCGGCGTGGATGCCGAGACGGCCTGGGACGCCAGCCGGGGCGCCGGCCGGGTGATCGCCATCGTGGATGACGGGGTGCAGTTCACGCATCCCGATCTGCTGGCCAACCTGGCTCCGGGCCAGACCAACGTGGTGGCGGGCAGCACCAACGCCGCTCCCGCGGCGGCCGAAGACAACCACGGCACGGCCGTGGCCGGCGTGGCCGCCGCCGTCGCGCAGAATTCGCTCGGCGTGGCGGGCATGGCGTTTGAAAGCCGGATTCTGCCCATCAAGATGGCGACGGGGGAGAGCAGTTATGCGTCGGATGTCCAGCTGGCTGCCGCGTTCCGCTATGCGGCCGGGTTGGTCGGCGGCCCTGGCTGGACGGGGGCGGATGTGATCAATTTCTCCTGGTCGTGGACCGAATCCACCACGCTGAATTCGGCGCTGGCCGATGCGGCGGCCAACGGGCGCGGCGGCCTGGGCTGCCCGATCATGGTGTCCTCGGGAAACGACGGGGGTGGTTGGTATTTCTATTCGGTGCCGGTGTCTGCCGGATCGCACACGCTCCGGTTTGAGTACATCAAGGACGATTCCGTTTCCGATGGCGAGGACTGCCTCTGGCTGGATGATGTGTTCATTCCGGGCATCGGCACCGAAAGCTTCGAGGGCGCGGCGTTTCCGCCGACGGGCTGGACGAGGGGAGGAAACGCCAACTGGACCCAGGCGGCGGATGATCTGCATGCCATCGGCACCGGCAGAAAATCCGCCCGGAGCGGGACCATCACGCATTCGCAGTCCACATGGCTGCAAACCATCCGGACCACCGGGACGGGCGAGATCTCCTTCTGGCTGTGGACCAGCACGGAAGCCGGATATGACGTGTTCAATTTCTATGTGGACGGCGCCTTGCAGGATCCTTTGGGAAGCGGCGGGCTCTACACAGATCCGGGCGGGGTGTACGGCACGACCACGACCATCGCCTATCCCGCCAGCCATCCGGACACGATCGCGGTGGGCGCCAGCACGGATTGCGATTACCGCTCCGACTACAGCCAGTACGGCACGGGACTGGATTTCGTGACGGCCAGCTCCGGC
>JAHDSS010000425.1 GCA_018432565.1 Kiritimatiellia bacterium | reverse complement strand
TCGACGAGCGCGCCGTCAAGCGCGCCCTCGACATTCCCCGACGGTCCAAGGTGGACATTCTCCTGTGCCTTGGCTATCCGGCCGACCCCGCCCAGCGCCCCAAAGTCCGCCGCTCCCTCGACGATATCCGCCGCTACGTCTGACGTTCCAACCGGAGGCTAAAACAGTTTTCATCATCCCATAGCCACTCCATAGCCCCCCGACGGGGTCGTCGGGGGCTCCAACGACAAGGGTTCAGTGGCTGTTTGGAGCCGGGACGACCTCTTCCTGGTCTGTCGGGAGTCTGTTTGGAGCCGGCACAGCCTGTCTGTCGCTATCCGTGGCTTTCCGGCAGGCCGGCAAAGGCCTGATCCCGGACGGGCTGTCCGCCGATCAGATGTTCCTGGATGATGCGCTCGAGCACGTCGGGGGTGCAGCCGTGGTACCAGACGCCTTCGGGATAGACCACGGCGATGGGGCCCTGCTGGCAGATCCGCAGGCAGTTGGCTTTGGTGCGGTACACCCCGCCGTCACCTGTCAGCCCCAGTTCGGCTAGGCGCTTCTTCAGATAGTCCCACGAGGCCAGGCCCTGCTCCCTGGTGCAGCAGTTGGGCTTGGTCTGGTCGCAGCACAAAAAGATATGCCGCCGGATGCGCGGAACGCCGCGCTTTTCAGCCTGGGCTTTCAGGGCTTCGTTCATGGTTCTTTCCTCGCAGGGGACAGAATTCAGAGTTCAGGGTTCAGGATTGACCGCCCGATGGTCCGGCGATTGCGTTCCTTTTGCGACGTTGGCGTCTTTTGCGTTGTGGTTTTGGATTCATTGCCCCGCGGCCAGGGCGGCGGCGTAATCCGGCTCCTGGGCGATTTCCGGCACCTGCTCGGTGTAAACGACCTGGTCCCGGGCATCCAGCACGACGACGGCGCGGGCCGTCAGGCCGGCCAGCGGACCGTCCAGGATTTCCACGCCGTAGGCTTTGGCAAACTCCGGCGAGCGGAACGTGGAGAGCGTCACGATGTTCTTGAGCCCGTTGCTCTCGCAGAACCGGCCCGCCGCGAACGGGAGGTCGGCGGAAATGTTCAGCAGGACCGTGTCGCCCAGCGAGGACACCGCTTCGTTGAATTTTCGGGCCGATGCCGCGCACACGCCCGTGTCCAGGCTCGGGACGATGTTGAGGATCTTCTTCTTGCCGGAAAAATCCTTCAGCGAGACATCCGAGAGATCGGTTCGGGTCAGCTTGAAATCCGGCGCCTTTGCGCCCTTGGCCGGCAGGTTGCCGGAGGTCTGGATGGGATTGCCCTTGAATGTGATGGTGGCCATGAGGTGTTCTCCTGCGGTTAAGTGTTGGTTCAATATACCCCCCGATCCAGAAGATTCAACCTCAGGAAGGCGGGGGGAATATTCGCATGCCAAGACGCCAAGACGTCGTTTTTGCGGGAGACCCGTTCCTTCCCGCTTCACCTCTCTGCGTCCTCTGCGGCAAAGATCATTCGATCGAATCGCCGCAGAAGGCCTTGCGGCGGCAGGTGTCGCAGGGCTCGCCGATCCAGACGGAATCGAACTGGGCGATGGCCGCGGAGACCAGGTCGGGGTCGTTGGTCCAGAGGCCCGCCTCGAAATTGCGTTTTCCGTCGCTTTTCATGCCGATGCCGGCCCCGGTGAGGTTGGCGGAGCCGATATAGGCCTCGCGCAGGTCGAAGATCAGCAGCTTGAAATGGACCCTCGGGCAGAGGACGCGTTCAAGGCCTTCGATCAGGGCGGGATAGCGGTCGAAGTCCTTGCGGAAATTGGGGCCGGGCTCCTTGGCATGGATCAGCCGGACGCTGACGCCGCGCCCGATCAGGTCGGCGAGTTCCCCGAGAAACGGGCGGGCCGTCTTCCCCCGCTTCACAAACACGTCTTTGATGTCCGACGTGCCGATCCAGAGGGTTTGCTCCACCTCCCGGACGCGCAGCAGCACATCGGCGTAGTGCGCCTCGTCGCGGACATAGCGGTGGAAAACGGGGGTCTCGGCGGTCATGGGGAAAGTGTTTCATGGAGGGAGGAGGGACTCAATATCCAATATTCAATGTCCAATATCCAATCACCAATGGAAGGTCGGTCCGAGG
>JAHDSS010000143.1 GCA_018432565.1 Kiritimatiellia bacterium | reverse complement strand
GGCAGCATGCTGCTCGGGGCCTTCTTCGCCACCGTGGCGCTGGAGTCGGCCACGAAGACGATGACGGTGGCTTCGTTGGCCTTCCCATTGCTGCTGGTCGGCGTGCCGCTGCTGGATTCGGGCTTGGCTATTTGGCGCCGGATTTTGAAGGCTTTTTTGGCGAAAGCGAGGGGGGGGGCGTCGGGAAGCATCCCGTCGAGCGTGATGGGCGGCGATTTGGAGCATCTGCACCATCGGTTGGCGAACCGCGGCCATTCTCCGCGCAAAGTTTCGTTGATTCTGTTTGGAATCAGCGGTTTGCTGATTGCGCTTGGCTTGCTGGTCGTTGTGCGCCACTCCTGGAACGTGGGGTTGGCGTTTCTAAGCCTGATCATTCTGGCCTATCTGCTGGGCAACTATCTGGCGACGGTCGAACTGGGGTTGAGCGGGGATGCCATCGTGGCGGGAATGCATTTGCCGGTGTCAAACGCCTTCGGCACCGTGTTTTATCCGGTTTTCGATTGCGTGGCGCTGGCGATTGGATCCGGCTTGGCCTTTATCCTGGCCCGTCCGATTTTGCCGATGGAGGTGCCGTTGCGGGTGGGGTGGCTGTTCAGCACGCCGATCTTGATCACCTTCCCGTTGTTGTTTCTGTTTGCGGGCGGGGCCTACCGCCGCTTGTGGAGCCGGGCCCGCGTTTCCGAATATGCCGCGCTGTACGTTTGCGTGGCGGCGGGCTGCCTGGCCGGGGTGGGCGTGCTGGTCTTGTTTCGGGGTTGGCCGCTCTATCCGGCCGTCCTATTTGCCATTTTGTTGCTGTTTTTCAACGGCGGGATGGTGGTCGGGATCCGGACGTTGCCCCGGCTGGCTATGGACTTGGCGGGCTGGAACCGTCGCCGCCATTCCCGGGCCGGCCTTCGCCGGGCTCTCGTCTACGGCGCCGGCTACAAAGCGACGCTGCTGCTGCGCGAGATGACCTTTTCCAAAATGGACAGCGGGCAGGATCGCTTCCATCTCAAGGGCCTGATCGACGACAATCCGGCGGCGTGGGGCCGCATTATGCACGGCTACCGGATCTTGGGCGGGTTCGATTACCTCTGCCGGGCCATCGAGCGGCAAAGCGTGGAGGACATCATCATCGCCTGCTCCTTGGTCCCGGAACGTCTGGCCCGGCTGAAGGAAAAAGCCGCCGGCAAGGGCGTAGCCGTGGAACGCTGGCACGTCGTCCGCGAGCCCGTCACATAGAAAACGCCGCGAAAATGGTGCTCGGGGGGGGGGGGCGAACCCCCACGGGTTGCCCCAACTGCCCCTAAAACATGCGTGTCTGCCATTCCACCATCCGAGGATCCGGGCCAGAACAACCTCGTAGTCCATTCGCCGGGAAGACACGCATTCGCCAGCGCTCCCAAAAATGTTTTTGAGGCTTCGAATTTAGGCGCGAATGTTCGCGCGGCTGTCGCGCGGCTTGCAATCGGGCGGCCGATTTGGTTTTCTGCCCGCGCATTCTGTCAGGAAAGTCGTCACATGAGCGAGGCTGTCGGTCACGACGAGTTGAAAAACCGCGTATTGGAGTTGATGGGGAACGAAGGGGCCGGTGCCGGGAAATGGCTCGCCGCGCTGCGCGGCGGGGGTGCCTGCTGCGACGCGCAAATGGGCAGGCCTGGCGCAGGAAGTGCTCGCGAAGGCGGGCGACATCGAAAGGGGCATCGATTTTTTGGAGCGGCGCATTTCGCCGGAAACGAATGTCCGCTCCCGCTCGTCGAACGGGTGGCGGAAATGTCCAATGCCTCCTGATCCGGCAACCGACGGCCGCTGGCGCTGGAGCCTGATCGTTCTGGCGGGCCTGGTGCCGTTTGCGGCGGACATGCTGCGCAATTTCCAGCTTTTCGCGCCGGGTCAGCTGGCGGGGTCCTTCGCGGCCGTGCTGGGCGGGACGACGGTCGTCTATGGGCTCTGCGCGCTTTCTATCGCGGTGCTGGGGCGGCGGTGTCCGGCCCTGCGCCGCCGGGCCGGCGCGGTTTTCGCGGGGGCCGCCGCGCTGGTGTTCGCCGCGTTTCTCTGCGACGCCAACCTGACGGAACTGCGCCAGGTCTTTGGTTGGCCGCGGCCGGCCGCGCTGGGGGCGGTCCTGGCGCTTTTCGTTCTGTACTGGGCCGTGGCGTCGCGGCTCGGCGCGCGGAAAACCAGCCTGCTGCTGCTGGCGCTGCTGGCCTTTCGGGCCGGCCAGGCGGGATGGGCCGTGGCGTCCTCCGCCCGGCGCGGAGACGATCTGCTTTCGGCCCGGGAAATCGGACTCTACGAGCAGGTGAAGCTGGCGCGCACGCCGAATATCTATTTTCTCTGCCTGGAGTCCTACCACGGGTTCGATGCGATGCGGGAGCTGTACGGGTTCGACAACGCGGACTTCCGGGCGTTTCTGGAGCGGACGGGGTTTGTCGTCGTGCCGCATGCGCTTTCGAACTACTCGTTCACGATGACCAGCCTCCAGTCGTTTTTCCAGATGGGACATCATTACGCGGCGGGGGCCTTCGGTAACCACGATTCCCTCTATGCCCGCGGGTTCATCTCGGGCAGCGGCACCTACTACAATCCCGTGCTTCGGATTCTGAAGCGCAGCGGCTATGACATCGTCTATCTGCTGCCGTCGGACTATTACTATCGTCCCGGCGCGGGCCTGGTGGATCACTCGCTGCTGGACCGGTCCTGGCGGTTTGCCCCGCTGAAGGTCAGTCTCGCGCGTTTCATCGGCCGCGAGCCGGACACCCTGGTGCCGGAGTACCCGCGTCGCGTGGCGGATGCCCTGGCCGGCTGGCCGCTGGACCGCCCGGCCTTCTTTTTCGCCAAGCTGGGGGCGGAGCATTCGGCCCGCGGCTACGACTACCGGACCGGGCGGGAGGCGTTTGTCGCGCAGTACGTGGAAACCGTGATCCGGGAAAACCGGAAAATCGAAGCGCTCTGCCGCCAGATCGCGGAGCGCGACCCGCAAGGCATCATCGTGCTGGCCGGCGATCACGGCGCCTAGAGCTACCAGTGCCGCGACCGCGGTTTTGCGGCGACGAAGCGGGAGGACGGGATTCCCGCCGACCGCCTCGTGCGGGATTGCCACGACGTTCTGCTGGCCATTCGCTGGGGGACCGATCCGTCTCCGGAGCCGTATCCCTGGCAAAGCCTGGCCAACGTGATGCGGTTCGTATTCCTTCGCCTGGGCGGGGGCGAGGCCCTGCGTCAAACCGCCGCCGCCGATGACGCCTATCTGCTGGACGCCGAAGGCCTGTTGCGGACGGCGGCGGACGGCCGTCCTCTGGCCGACTGGCCGGTCGTGCCGCGGAAAGGCTGGCGGTAGCCGCCGTCAGGTCCGCGCCAGCGCGATTCGAACCGGACGGCTCAGCCAGTACAGCCCGCGCAGCGCAGACGGCAGGGAGAGAGCCCGGAAATCGTTGTCGCCGGGAATGAAAGCGCGGCGGAGATGATAAATTGCCGTTTCACGGCGGGTCATGAAGGCGCCGTGGAAGCCGGGCAGTGCGCGGCCGACAGGGCATGAACCGTCCGCGGCATGAAAAAAGACCGCCGGAGCGGCTCCCGGATCCGGGAGAGGCGTCAGCGACAAGCCGGGGCCGAAGAGGTGATCCGCGAGGGCACAGGTCGCGGCCAGGGTTTGCCGGGCAAAGGGGCAGCCGGCCGCCAGTTCTCCGGCGGCCGGCACGATCCCCGGATGGCGGCCACCCATGATTTCCCATCGAGCGTATACGGCAGGCGGTCCGTCAACAGTTCATAGGCGATGATGCCGAGCGAATAGAGGTCGGTGCGGGCGTCGATGCCGTCGGGGAATCCCTGGGATTGTTCCGGCGACATGTAGGAAAGGGTGCCGACCAATCCCTTGCAGCCATCGAACGAACAGGTGATATGGTTTCCTGCCTGCTCGAACCGGGCCACCCCGAAATCCAGAATCTTGGGCTGCCCGTGATTGTCCACAAGAATATTGGCGGGCTTGAGGTCCCGGTGGATGATGCCCTGACGGTGGGCATAGTGGATGCCGTCCGCCAGTTGGTGAAGCAGGGCCATGCGTTCCCGGATGGACAGGTCATGGGCGCGGGCATATTCGACCAGAGATCGTCCTTGGACGAACTCCATGGCGAAATAGGGGGTTTTCCGATTGCCGGCCTCGATCGTTCCCGCCGCATACAAGCGCGTAATGCAAGGGTGTTCAAGCCGGCCGAGGATTTCCACCTCTTGATCGAAGCGCCGGACCAGGGTGGGAGAAAGCGGCCCAAACGTAAGTACTTTCAGGGCGACGTGTCGCCGAGGCGTAATTTGCCAGGCATTATACACGATACCCATGCTGCCTGCGCCGAGTACGCCTGCCATTTCATAGCCATCGATGGGTAATAATATGGGACACATGGGCATGGCCGGAAGGGGAGCGGTTCCGCACGCGCTGGCCCGTGGAAGCGCGGGTTGAGTGCCACCGACCATCGATTTCCCCTGACCGTTCATCGATTGAATCTCCTCAAAGCCCCTTTGTAGGTAAGGCAAGGCCTCTCCTCAAAGGCGCATCATGTAGCGGTCTCACCGCTGGCGCGGGTCCCAATGAATCAACACACTCAAAGAAGAGAGGCACACGTGAAGTATTACACGACCACGACGGAATACAACTGCGGAATCGACCTGCATGCGGACCGGCATGCGGACCAGCAGTCGGCAGCCGTGTAGAAGCGGACAGATTTCAGTGTATGTAGGGTTTCGGCAAGTCAGGGCAGATGCCTTGCCCTCTGAATCATTCATCGACCACTACGAGAGAAGGTGTGCGGTCCGATCGGAAGGCGACCTTGTGGCCTTGGATCATTCGCCGGTGCCGGACGGGGGCGGGGAAGCAGGCTGAGCGGATCGGACTGGCCGCGCCGCGCCGCGGGCGGGAGGCGCCGGGACGGGGGTTATTCCCAGGGGAAGCGTCGGGAGGGTTGGTCGTCGTCGGGTTCGGCGGCGGCCGGCTGCGAAGGCATCTTGGCGTCGATCTGTTCCTGAAGCGCCAGGGCTTCGGGATCGTCGGGCATGTAGGTTTGGTAGCGGTTCATCTGGATTTTGGCGCGGCGGTACTGGCGCAGGCGGAACATGGCTTCGGCCCACTTGAGATAGCGTTCATAGCGGTAGGGGGCCAGTTCCTCGGAGCGGGTGTAGCACTCGTGGGCGGTTTTCCAGTCGCCGAGGAGGGTGTAGAGGACGGCGAGTT
>JAHDSS010000106.1 GCA_018432565.1 Kiritimatiellia bacterium | reverse complement strand
GAGGCCAGGACGACCGAGTCCAACGCGCCGTCGGTCACGCGGCAGAGCTTCAGCAGGTCATCCAGCCCCGTGAGATTGATGCCCACGGCATAGCCGTCCACCGCGCTGCCCGTGAAATCGGCGTCGGACGCCGCCAGGAAGACATGGAACCGGTTGGCGCTGGAGGGGTCCCAGTTGCCGTTTTTCAGCTTGAACCGCCACGTGGTCGTGTCGGCGGACAGACTGTAGGACGGTTGAGCATAGACGTAGTTGGTCGCGGCCACGCCGGAGAGATTGTGCTTGAGCGATCGGCTGCCCGTGATGGGCGTATCCGTGCTGTTGGCCCAGTTGCCCGCGCCATCCTGGGTCCAGCCCGTCAGGTCCCCGTCCTCGAAGTCGTCTTCGAAGATGGTGACCGGGCCGGACGATTCTTCGATATAGGTGGCCGTGAAGGCATTGGTCGTGCCGTTGGTGGTGGCCGTGGCCACGTCGGCGGGAGCGGTCCAGCCGGACACGGTGCTGAACGACACCGTATGCGCCCCGGCGGTCAGGCCGGTGGCCGTCGCGCCGCTGGCGCGCCAGGCCCCGCCGTCCACGCGCCACTGCGCCCCCGCGGACACCGCGGCGGCGGGCGCCAGCGTCACGCTCAAGGCGCTCGAAACCACGGGCGCGGTACCCTCGTCGCCCTGCAACTGGACTTCATCGAGGTAATAATAATCGCCTGCATTGGGCGAACCCGTGGCGTTGAAGAACGTCACGCGCACCTGGATCTGGGTGCGGGAATCCGCCACGGCCAGCACGTAGGGCGTGCCCTGCGGCTGACGCTCCGCATCGATGAACATGTTGTAGTCCATGCTGAGGTTGCCATAGCCATCGGCAATCTGCGTGCCCCAGACCGAGGGCGTCCAGGTCGTGCCGCCGTCGTAGCTGACCGCCACATGCAGGTCGTCGCCGCTGTCGGGACCGTGCGCCGCGAATGGAATCGTCAGCGTCACGTTGGTGTAGCCGCTGATGTCCACGTTGTCGAACACCACAGTGGGGTTGACCGCGCCGTTCGTGGCGCCCCACAACCGCACCGCGTTTTCGCCCGACAGCACCTTGTTGGTGGCCACCGCGGCGCCCGATCCCTCGGCTGTTCCGGTCGAAACGGCGCTGTTGTCCAGGTAGATCACGCCCCATCCCCACGGATGGACGTCGAGATCGTCGAAGCCCTGCGACTTGATGCAATCCGCGCCGACCGGTTCGATTTCGTCGTAGGCCGCGCCCAGGATCGCCGCTTCACCGGCGGACAGCGCGTAGTTGGTCGCGGCCGGCGCCGTCCAGCCGTCCACGGGACTGAATTCGATCGTATAGGTCTTGACGGACAGATCCTGGACGGTCGCGCCGCTTTCGTTCCAGTTGGTCCCGCCGTCGAGGCTCCACAGGGCCCCCGCCGCCACGGCTTCCGCCGGCGTGAGGTTCACGGTGATGGACCCCGGCAGCGCCGTGTAGCTGTAGGACCGCACGATGTTGCTGCCGGCAATGACGGTCGTGTAGGAGGTGCT
>JAHDSS010000389.1 GCA_018432565.1 Kiritimatiellia bacterium | reverse complement strand
CTGCTGAACATCTATCTGGACCGCAAGAAACGGCGCCGGAAGTTCCTGGCGACGACGTTCCTGCGGGCGCTGGGCTACGGCAGCGACGAGGAGCTGCTGGGGCTGTTCTACACGTTCGAGACGATTCCGGTGGCGCAGGCGAAGCCGGAACAGCTGGAGAACCGCGTGGTGAAAGCCGACGTGGTGGACGCCGACAGCCAGAGCATCCTGGTGCGGAAGTTCGAGCCGGTGACGAAGGACCTGCTGAAGCAGCTGCAGGCGGCGGGCATCGCGAAGCTCGACGCGGTGAACGTCTCGTGGGACGACGGGCTGCTGCTGAAGAGCGTGCGCAAGGATCCGGCGGCCAGCGCGGACGACGCGCTGAAGGACATTTACCACAAGCTGCGGCCGGGCGATCCGCCGACGACGTCGAATGCGCGGCAGCTGCTCAAGCGGCTGTTCTTCGATCCGCGCCGCTACGACCTGGGCCGGGTGGGACGCTACAAGATCCAGCAGAAGCTGGGTCTGGATCCCAAGAACGACAGCCGGACGCTGGACAAGGAAGATTTTGTCGCCGCGGTCAAGTACCTGATCGGGCTGCGCCGGGGCGAGGGGACGATCGACGACATCGACCATCTCGGCAGCCGCCGCATCCGCACCGTGGGCGAACTGGTCGAGAACCAGTGCCGCGTGGGCCTGGCCCGCACGGAGCGCCTGGTGCGCGAACGCATGACGGTCTTCGACCAGCAGGCGGAGAAGCTGACCCCCCAGAAGCTGATCAATCCCAAGGCGCTGGCCGCGGTGATCCGCGATTTCTTCGGGCGCAGCCAGCTCAGCCAGTTCATGGACCAGACCAACCCGCTGGCGGAACTGACGCACAAGCGGCGCCTGAGCGCCCTGGGGCCGGGCGGCCTCAGCCGCGAGCGCGCGGGCTTCGAGGTGCGCGACGTGCATTCCTCGCACTACGGGCGCATCTGCCCGATCGAGACGCCGGAAGGCCCGAACATCGGCCTGATTTCGTCGCTGTCCATGTACGCGCGGGTCAACGAGTTCGGCTTCATCGAGACACCGTACCGGCGCGTGGTCAACGGCAAGGTCACTGCGCAGGTGGACTACCTGACCGCGGACCAGGAAGAGAACTACGTGATTGCGCAGGCGAACGCTCCGCTGAATGCGGACGGATCGTTCGAGCGGGAAACCGTGGCGGGCCGCTGGCGCGGGGAGTTTCTGGAGGTGGAGGCCGGCCGGGTCAACTACATGGACGTATCGCCCAAGCAGGTGGTGTCCGTGGCGGCGGGCCTGATTCCGTTCCTGGAGCATGACGACGCCAACCGCGCGCTGATGGGCGCCAACATGCAGCGCCAGGCCGTGCCCCTGCTGAAGGCGGAGGCGCCGTATGTCGCCACCGGCATCGAAGGGCGCGTGGCCCGCGACAGCCGCGTCATGATCCTGGCCCGCGAGGCGGGCAAGGTCGCCTATGTGTCGGCCCACAAGGTGGTGGTGTCGAAAGACGGCTCGATGCCGACCAAGAAGACGCCGCAGGAAGACTATCAATCCTACGAGCTGCGCAAGTTCACCCGGTCGAACGCGGGCACCTGCATCAACCAGCACCCGATCGTCAGGAAGGGCCAGAAGATCAAGAAGGGCGACGTCCTGGCGGACGGCCCGCTGACGGCGGGCGGCGAGCTGGCGCTGGGCCGCAACGTGCTGGCGGCGTTCATGCCCTGGTGCGGCTACAACTTCGAAGACGCGATCCTGCTGAACGAGCGCCTGGTGGCCGAGGACGTGTTCACGTCCGTGCACATCGAGGAGTTCGAGTGCGGCGCCCGCGACACCAAGCTGGGCCCGGAGGAAATCACCCGCGACATTCCCAACGTGGGCGAAGAGGCCCTGAAAAACCTGGGTCTGGACGGGGTGGTGCGCATCGGCGCCGAGGTCAAGCCGGGCGACATCCTCGTCGGCAAGATCACGCCCAAGAGCGAGACCGAACTGGCCCCGGAGGAAAAGCTGCTGCGGGCGATCTTCGGCGAGAAGGCCGCGGAGGTTCGCGACACCTCCCTGACGGTGCCCAGCGGCACCTACGGCATCGTGATGGACGTGAAGACCACGTCGCGCGACCTGCCCCAGCGCACGAAGATGAGCGCCAACGAGCGCCGCAAGCAGCAGAAGCAGATGCTGGAGGATTTCGACAAACGCGAGGCGGAGCTGACCGAAAGCCTGACCGATGCGCTGTCGAACATCCTGCTGGGCGAAAAGATCCCGCTGGACGTGGTCAACGGCGAAACCGGCGAGATCATCATTCCGGCCAACCGCAAGATCACCAAGACGCTGCTGCGCAAGCTGGCGGCGGCCTACGACGTGATCGCGATCGATCCGAGCCCCATCCAGCAGAAGATCAGCAACATCATCGGCGAGTACAGCTCGAAGTTCGCCCAGCTCAAGGACGACCGCGAGAACATGGCGCTGCGGCTGGAGAGCGGCGAGGACGCGGAAACCGGCATCATCAAGCAGGTCAAGGTGTACGTGGCCAGCAAGAAGAAGCTGAGCGTGGGCGACAAGATGTCGGGCCGCCACGGCAACAAGGGCGTGGTGGCGCGGGTCCTGCCGGAGGAGGACATGCCGTTCATGCCGGATGGAACGCCGGTGGACATCGTGCTGAACCCGCTGGGCGTGCCGTCGCGCATGAACGTGGGCCAGGTGCTCGAAACCCACCTGGGCATGGCCTGCCGGGTCCTCGGCCTGCATGCCGCCAGCCCGGTCTTCGACGGCTGCCCCGAAGCCGAGATCTGGGAGCTGATGAAGAAGGCCCAGCTCCCGGAGGATGGCAAGACGGTGCTGTACGACGGCCGCACGGGCGAGCCGTTCGACCAGCGCGTGGTCGTGGGCGTGATGTACATGCTCAAGCTGCACCATCTGGTCAGCGACAAGATCCATGCGCGCGCCGTCGGTCCCTACAGCCTGGTGACCCAGCAGCCGCTGGGCGGCAAGGCCCAGTACGGCGGCCAGCGCTTCGGCGAAATGGAGGTGTGGGCCATGGAGGCCTATGGCTGCGCCTACGCGCTCCAGGAGCTGCTGACCGTCAAGAGCGACGATGTCGCCGGACGCACGCGCATCTACGAGTCGATCGTCAAAGGCACCAACTCGCTCGAGGCGGGCGTGCCCGAGTCCTTCAACGTGCTGATGAAGGAAATCCAGAGCCTGGCGCTGGACATCCGCGTGCAGCGCCGCGAAGAGGACTGATCGCCCGGCCGTGCGTGCAACCTGCAACCAGTTAACCGTGAGATAGAGGAGGCCCCCGGTGGAACCCATTCCTGCCAAGCCGATCTTTGACACTGAATCCCATCCGGGATTCGATTACGTGACCATCACCCTGGCGTCGCCCGAGACGATCCGGTCGTGGAGCCACGGGGAAGTCAAGAACCCCGAGACGATCAACTACCGCACCTTCAAGCCCGAAAAGGGCGGATTGTTCTGCGAGCGGATCTTCGGCCCCACCAAGGACTGGGAGTGCTCGTGCGGCAAGTACAAGCGCATCAAGCACAAGAACATCGTCTGCGATCGCTGCGGCGTCGAGGTGACCCTGGCGCGCGTCCGCCGCGAGCGGATGGGCCACATCGAACTGGCGGTGCCGGTGTCGCACCTGTGGTTCTTCAAGTGCGCCCCGAGCCGCCTGGCCACGGTGCTGGACATGCCCGCCAAGCAGCTCGAGCGGGTGCTGTACTACGAGGATTACATCGTCGTGGACCCGGGGGACACCCCGCTGGAGGCCCGCCAGCTTCTGAACGAGGAGGAGTACCGCGAAGCCCTGGACAAGTACGGGGATTCGTTTGTCGCCCGCATGGGCGCCGAGGGCGTGCGCGAGATTCTGGCGGGCATTGATCTGGCCGAGGAACTCGACCGTCTCGAAACCGAGATGGAGAACACCCGCAGCAAGCAGACCCGCAAGAAGCTGACCAAGCGGATGAAAATCATTGATTCGTTCCGCACCAGCCACACCCGGCCGGAGTGGATGATCCTGCAGGTGCTGCCGGTGATTCCGCCGGACCTGCGGCCCCTCGTGCCCCTCGAGGGCGGGCGTTTCGCCACGAGCGATCTCAACGACCTGTACCGGCGCGTCATCAACCGCAACAACCGCCTGAAGAATCTGCTGCAGCTCAAGACGCCGGACGTCATCGTCCGCAACGAAAAGCGCATGCTGCAGGAGGCGGTGGACGCGCTGTTCGACAACGGCCGCCACGGCCGCGCCGTGACCGGCGCCGGCAACCGCCCGCTGAAGTCGCTGTCGGACATGCTCAAGGGCAAGCAGGGGCGCTTCCGCCAGAACCTGCTGGGCAAGCGCGTGGACTATTCCGGCCGGTCGGTCATCGTGATCGGCCCGAGCCTGCGCATGAACCAGTGCGGTCTGCCCAAGAAGATGGCCCTGGTGCTGTTCGAGCCGTTCATCATTCGCCGCCTGAAGGCGATGGGCGTGGTGCATACCGTGCGCAGCGCCAAGAAGATGATCGAGCGCGAGGAAGATCAGGTCTGGGACATCCTCGAAGAGGTGACCCGCGGCCATACCGTCATGCTCAACCGCGCGCCGACGCTGCACCGCCTGTCCATCCAGGCGTTCGAGCCGGTGCTGATCGAAGGCGAAGCCATCCGGATCCATCCGCTCGTCTGCACCGCCTACAACGCGGACTTCGACGGCGACCAGATGGCGGTGCACGTGCCGTTGTCCATCGAGGCCCAGATGGAAAGCAAGCTGATCATGCTGGCCCCGAACAACATTTTTTCGCCGTCGAGCGGCAAGCCCATCACGACGCCCACGCAGGACATCGCTCTGGGCTGCTACTACCTGACGGTGGACTCGCAGCAGGCCCGCCTGCGTTCCCGCCAGGCCCGGGATCCCGCCGCCATCGAGCATCTGCCGCTGTTCGGCGACACCCAGGAGGTGCACACGGCCTTCGACGAGGGGGCGCTGAAGCTGCATGACCGCATCCGCTTCCGCAACCCCGACCACCAGACCGAGACCAAGTACGGCGTGAAGGACCAGTCGGTCATCACCACGACGGTCGGCCGGGTGTTTTTCAACGAAATCTGGCCCGACGCCATGGGCTTTTTCAACGCCCCCGTGCCGAAGAAGAAGCTCGAGGAGCTGATCCGCCACTGCTACCAGGTCGCCGGCCATGACGAGACCGTCCGGACCCTTGACGCCATCAAGGATCTCGGGTTCGAAGGCGCGACCCAGGCCGGGTTCTCCGTCGGCATCGTGGACATGATGGTGCCCGAGGCCAAGACCAAAACCATCGAGGCGGCCCGCAAGTCCCTCTTCGAAGTGGAAGCCCAGTACCGCATGGGCGTCATCACCGACGGCGAGCGCTACAACAAGATCATCGACATCTGGACGCACGCCACGGACGAAATTGCCGGGCAGATGTTCCGGGCGATGGAATACAACGAGTCGCGCAGCGAAGTGAATCCGCTGTTCATGATGGTGGATTCGGGCGCGCGCGGCAACCGCCAGCAGATCCGCCAGCTGGCCGGCATGCGCGGTCTGATGGCCAAGCCCTCGGGCGAAATCATCGAGCGGCCCATTCTGGCGAACTTCCGCGAAGGCCTCAGCGTGCTGGAGTACTTCATCTCGACGCACGGCGCCCGCAAGGGTCTGGCCGACACCGCGCTGAAGACCGCCGACTCGGGCTACATGACGCGCAAGCTGGTGGATGTCTCCCAGGACGTGATCGTGGTCGAGGAGGATTGCGGCACGCTCAACGGCATCGAGGTTTTTGCCATCATGCAGGGCGACGAGGAACTGGTGCCGCTGTCGCAGCGCATCCTGGGCCGGACCACCGTGGACGACATCCGCGATCCGCGCACGGGCGAAATCATCGTGGCCGCCGGCTACGAGATTGACGAAAAGGTCGTGGAGAAGATCCGCCGGGCGGAGCTCGACAGCGTCAAGATCCGTTCCGTGCTGACCTGCGAGTCGCGCCGCGGCATCTGCGCGAAGTGCTACGGCCGCAATCTGGCCAACGGCCGCACCGCGGTTCTCGGCGAAGCCACGGGCATCATCGCCGCCCAGTCCATCGGCGAACCCGGCACGCAGCTGACGATGCGGACGTTCCACATCGGCGGCACGGCCAGCAGCACCTTCAAGCAGCCGGAAATCGCCGTCAAGCACGACGGCGTGATCAGGTACGAGGAGCTGTATTCGGTGCCGGGCCCCGACGGCAACCACATCGTCCTGAACAAGAGCGGCATGCTCGGGCTGTACGACAAGGACGGCCGCGAACTCGAACGCTACACGGTGCCTCTCGGCAGCGTGCTGCCCGTTCTGGACGGCGGCGCCGTCAAGAAGGGCGATTCCGTCGCCAAGTGGGATCCCTACAACGTCCCGATTCTCAGCGAATACGCGGGCCTCGTGGATACGCGCGACTTCATTGTCGGCGTGACGGTCCGCAAGGAGATTGACGAAGCCACGGGCATGGAGGATCTGGTCATCCTGGAGCACCGGGATGAAATCCACCCGCAGATCCTGATCAAGGATCCGAGCGATCGCAAGAACGTGCTGGCCACCTACACGATGCCGGCCGGCGCCCATGTGGTGGTGGACAAGGGGGCCACCGTCACCGCCGGTTCGGTCATCGCCAAGACCCCGCGCAAGCAGGCCCGCACCAAGGACATCACGGGCGGCCTGCCGCGCGTGGCGGAACTGTTCGAGGCCCGCAAGCCCAAGGATGCCGCCGAGATCGCCAAGATCGACGGCCTCGTGGAAATGGGCGGCAGCGCCCGCGGCCGCCGCAAGCTGCTGGTTCGCGATCCCATCACCGACGATGTGGAAGAGCATCTGATTCCGCTCAACAAGCATGTCGTGGTGTACGCGGGCGACCGCGTGAAGAAGGGCCAGCCGCTGACGGAAGGGCCGGTGGTGCCGCAGGAAATTCTGGAGGTCTGCGGACCTCAGGAACTGCAGGAGTACCTGGTCAACGAAGTGCAGGAGGTGTACCGCCTCCAGGGCGTGGAAATCAACGACAAGCACATCGAGATCATCGTGCGCCAGATGCTCCGCAAGGTCCGGATCACCGAACCCGGCGACACCGGATTCCTCTGGGGCGAGCAGGTCGAGAAGCAGACCTTCCTCGAGGTCAACCGCAAGGTGGCCGAAGAGGGCCGCAAGCCCGCCGAGGCGTCGCCGCTGCTGCTGGGCATCACCAAGGCCTCGCTCGAGACGGAAAGCTTCATTTCCGCCGCGTCCTTCCAGGACACGACGCGCGTGCTGACCGATGCCGCGACGTTGGCCCGGCAGGACAACCTGCACGGCTTCAAGGAAAACGTCATCATGGGCCACGTGATCCCGGCCGGCACCGGGTTCTCGATGTACCGCAACATCAAGCTTGTTCCCCTGGCGGAACCGATTTCCGCCGAGGAACTGCTGGGCGACCAGCTGGCCACGGTGCCCGGGACGGAATACTCCGAGGGCTGACTCCGGTAATCCATCCCGCCCCGCAACGGCCCGGCATCCGCCGGGCCGTTTTCTGTTTCGTCCCGGGGCGAACCGGGCGGCCGGTGCCTGTCGGACATCGGCCGGAAGGGGCCGGGCACTCATTATGGTTGTTATAACAAGCATACTATGGATGTTATAAAAACCATACTGGCCGCATAGGGGAGGGAAACGGAAGCGGCGGGCCGGGTGCCGGAGGGAACGGAATGTCCGGGGCCGGGCCGGGCGGAAAGCCGACGGGAGGGAGCTTTGCAATCCGTCACGGGTTTGAGATAGTCGGGTCATGAGCTCGTTTCTATCGGCGGTGATGATTCTCTGGATTTTCGGGATGGTGATTTATCTCACCAAGGACATGTAGGGGGAGGCGTTCCGTGTCGGCGGGGATTGCTCGGATCATTACGGACCTGGCGCTGGACCGGGAGTTCGATTACCGCATCCCGGAGGAATGGCGGGGGAAGATCTGCATCGGCAGCGTGGTGCGCATTCCCTTCGGCCGCCGCCGGGCGCGGGGATTCGTGACGGCGCTGCCGGAGAGGTCGGCCTACCCGGAATTGAAGTCCATTGAGGGGCTGGTGGATGTGCCGCCGCTGTTTGATGCCGCCATGCTGCGGCTGGCGCGGTGGATGGCGGATTACTATGCGGCGCCGTTCGAGCAGGCCATCGCGGCGCTGCTGCCGGCGGCCGTGCGGCGGGAGGGGGCGAAGCACAAGGAGCAGAGGGTGGCGCGGCGGGCGGAGGGGGCGCGGCCGACGAAAGTGGATGAGGCGGTGCTGGCGAAGAGGAGCCCGAAGCAGGCGGCGGCATGGGCGCTGCTGACGCAGCGCGGGGAGTGCACGGCGGCGGCGCTCGAGGCGGAAACCGGGGTCACCCTGGCGGGGCTGCGCAGCCTGGAGAAGAAGGGCTGGCTGGTGCTGGAGAAGGGGGTGATCCGGCGCAATCCGCATGACCGCATGACGGTGCTGCCGACGGTGGCGCCGCCGCTGATGGCGGAGCAGGCGTCGGCGCTGGCGGCTGTCCGGGAGGAGATGACGGCGGCGAAACCGGGGGTGGTGCTGCTGCACGGGGTGACCGGCAGCGGCAAGACGGAGGTCTATCTGGCGGCGATCCAGTCGGCGCTCGAGGCGGGCCAAGGCGCCATTGCGCTGGTGCCGGAGATTTCGCTGACGCCGCAGGCGATGGAACGGTTCCGGGGGCGCTTCGGGGAAACGGTGGCGGTGCTGCACAGCCATCTGTCGGACGGGGAGCGGCACGACGAATGGAAGCGGATCGCGGAAGGGCGGGCGCGGGTGGTGGTGGGGGCGCGCAGCGCGCTGTTCGCCCCGGTGCGCCCGCTGGGGCTGGTGGTGGTGGACGAAGAGCACGAACCGGCCTACAAGCAGGACGAATCGCCCCGCTACAACGCCCGGGACGTGGCGGTGATGCGCGGCCGTCTGGAGGGCTGCGCGGTCGTTCTGGGCAGCGCCACGCCGTCGCTGGAATCCTATCACAACGTGCGGCTCGGCAAGTACCGGCTGGTGCGGATGCTCGACCGGGTGGACCGACGCCTGATGCCGGCGGTGCGCGTGGTGGACATGCGTGTGGAAACCGAAAAGGCCGGCGTGCCGCATCTGCTGTCGCAGGACCTGATCGAAGCCATCCGGCTGCGGCTGGACCGGGCGGAGCAGACGCTGCTGTTTCTGAACCGGCGGGGATACGCCACCACGGTCATGTGCCCGCTTTGCGGGCACGTGGAGACCTGCCCGAACTGCAGCGTGAAGATGACCTATCACAAGAACGCCGAACAGATGCTGTGCCATATCTGCGGCGAGGTCCGCGCCGTGCCGGCGCGGTGCGGGAATCCGGCCTGCGGCGCGCCGAACATCAAGATGAGCGGGGTGGGCACCCAGCGGGTGGAGGCGGCGGTGCGGAAGATTTTTCCGCGGGCGCGGGTGGAGCGGATGGATTCGGACACGACCGGGGCGAAGGACGCCCATGCCGAAATTCTCGGCCGCTTCCGTCGCGGCGACATGGACATCCTGGTCGGCACGCAGATGATAGCCAAAGGGCTGGATTTTCCCAACGTGACCCTGGTGGGGGTGGTGCTGGCGGACCTGAGTTTGCAGATGCCGGATTTCCGGGCGGCGGAGCGGACGTTCCAGCTGCTGACGCAGGTGGCGGGCCGGGCGGGGCGCGGGGATGTGCCGGGCGAGGTGCTGGTGCAGACCTATGCGCCGTTTCATCCGGCGGTGCAGTCGTCGCGGAACGCGGATTTCGACACGTTTTTCGACCAGGAGATCGAACTGCGGCGGGAGCTGGGGTATCCGCCCTTCACCCGCCTGGCCACGGTGCTGTTCCGGGGAAAGGAAGAACAGGCGGTGGACGCCTGTTCCCGGGAGGTGGCGGAGAAGCTGAAGGCGGTCCTGCCCGAAACCGTGCGGCTGACGGGGCCGGCGCCGGCGCCGCTGGCCAAGGCCAAGGGGTTTCACCGCGCCCAGTTCATGCTGCGGTCCGCCGCCGCCCGCGACTATGTGCCGAAACTGCGGGAGCTTCTCAAGACCTGCAAGCCGCCCAAGGGCGTCACCATCGCCGTGAACGTGGATGCCCTGTCGCTGATGTAGGGTCGAGCCTGAAAAAACGGAGAATAACGGATGGCGCTTTTCGCTGACAGGGCGGGCGGAGAGGGGTAGGATGGCAGGGCACAGGAAAAGGAGTGGCGCATGACTGATTTTGAAAAGCTGGGCGTGTTTTACCTGGGGCGGGTGCGGGAACCGGATGCGCCGGAGGCGGCGACCGCGGAGCCGCTGCTGTACGATGCGAAGGATTTGACGACGCACGCGGTCTGCGTGGGCATGACCGGGTCGGGCAAGACGGGCCTGGGGATCGGGCTGATCGAAGAGGCGGCCCTGGACGGGATACCGTCGTTGATCATTGATCCGAAGGGGGACATGGGCAATCTGCTGCTGACGTTCCCGGAGCTGGCGGCGGGGGATTTCCTGCCCTACGTGGATGCAGGGGAGGCGGCGCGAAAGCAGCTGGCGCCGGAGGCGTTTGCGGAGAAAACCGCGGCCGCGTGGTCCCAGGGGCTGGAATCGTGGGGTCAGGACGGCGCGCGCATCGCCCGCCTGAAGGCGGCGGCGGATTTCGCCATTTACACGCCGGGCTCGCGGACCGGCCTGCCGCTGTCCATCCTGTCCTCGCTGGATGCGCCGCCGCCGGGATTTGCCGACGACGCGGCGGCGATGCGCGACCGCGTGTCCGCCGCCGTCTCGGGTCTGCTGGCGCTGGCGGGGGTGGAGGCGGATCCCATCCAGTCGCGGGAGCATATCCTGCTGGCCAATCTGGTGGACCGCGAATGGCGCGCGGGGCGGAACCTGGACCTGGGCACGCTGATCCATGCCATTCAGGAGCCGGGGCTGGACAAGATCGGCATCCTGCCGCTGGAGTCGTTTTTCCCTTCCAAGGACCGGTTCGGGCTGGCGATGCGGCTGAACAATCTGGCGGCGTCGCCGGGGTTTTCGGCTTGGACGGAAGGCGAGCCGCTGGACGTGCAGCGCCTGCTGTACACGGCGGAAGGCCGGCCGCGCGTATCCATCCTGTCCATCGCGCACCTGTCGGACGCCGAGCGGATGTTCTTCGTGACGGTGCTGCTGAACGAAGTGCTGGCGTGGACGCGGCGGCAGACGGGCACGTCCACGCTGCGCGCGCTGCTGTACATGGATGAAATCTTCGGCTATTTCCCGCCGACGGCGAATCCGCCGAGCAAGCCGCCGATGCTGACGCTGCTGAAGCAGGCGCGCGCGTTCGGCCTGGGGATCGTGCTGTCCACGCAGAATCCGGTGGACCTGGATTACCGGGGGCTGTCGAACACGGGCACCTGGTTCATCGGGCGCCTGCAGACCGAGCGCGACAAGATGCGGGTGATCGAAGGGCTGACGGGCGCGGCGGCGGGGGAGGGGCTGGACCGCGGGACACTGGACCGGCTGATGGCGAACCTGGGCAGCCGGGTGTTTCTGATGCGCAACGTGCACGAGGACGTCCCGGTGCTGTTCGAGACGCGCTGGTGCCTGTCCTATCTGCGCGGGCCGCTGTCGCCCGCGCAGGTGGGCGGCCTGATGGCCGGCCGCCGGGAGGCCGCGCCCGCCGCGGAAACGCTGTCCGCGCCGAAGGGAATCCAGGCCGGGACCAAGATGGTGGTGCCCGCGTCGATTCCGCAGGTCTATCTGCGTCCGCACGGTCACGCGGGCGGGGAGGGCATTGTGTACCGTCCGGCCCTGCTGGCGACGGCCCGGCTGCATTTCGCCGATGCGCGCAAGGGGCTGGACGAATGGCAGACGGTGCGCCGGCTGGTGCCGGTGAACGATGCGGGCGAGCCGGACTGGGGGGCGTCGCGCCCGGCGCCGGAGGCCGAGGATGCGCAGGCGCTTCCGCAGGCGGTCCATGCCGAGGTGCCGGCGGCGCTGGCCGACGCCAAGCGCCACGCCCAGTTGGAAAAAGACGCCAAGAGCTGGCTGCTTGAGCAGTTTGCCCTGGAGCTGCTGGTGCTGCCCGCGCACAAGCTGCGGGGGCATCCGGGCGAGTCGGAAGGCGAGTTCCGGATCCGGGCGGGGCAGGTGCTGCGCGAAAAGCGCGAAGAGGCCCTCGAGGCCATGCGCAAGAAATACGCCGCCAAGCTGACGGCGCTGTCGAACCGCGAACGCCGGGCGGAGGCCAAGGTGGAAAACGAGAAAGCGCAGCTGTCGCGCCAGCGCACGGGCACCTGGATCCGCTTCGGCACCGCGGCGCTGTCCGTTCTGATGGGGCGCAAGGCGGGCGGGCTGGGACGCGCCGCCACGGGCATCGGCTCCATGAGCCGCACGGGCAAGGAGAAGCTCGATGTGCGGCAGGCGGAAGAGGCCCTTGACGCGGTGCAGCGGCAGCGGGCCGACCTGGAAGCCGAAGCCGAGCAGGAAACCGCCCGCGTCGCCGCGGAGTACGATCCGCAGAACTGGACATTCGAGAAGGAAAGCATCCGCCCCCGGTCGTCGGACACGGACGTGAAGCAGCTGGCGCTGGCGTGGATTCCGTTTGCCCCGGATTCGTTCGGCGCGCTGCGCCCGGCCATCGAGATCTGAGCGGCGGAAACGGCCGGTGGCCGGGCGGGGCCGCCGGAGAAATGGACGGGAGGGGATTCGAACCCCTACGGATTGCTCCACCAGCTCCTAAGGCTGGCGCGTCTGCCAGTTTCGCCACCCGTCCGGAATGCGGCCCATTAGACGAATCCGGCCGGGGAATGGCAAGCGCAATGGGGGCAATGGGGCCGGGGCCTGTTTTGGGGTTTGTCCAACGGCGGCGGGGAGTGGTAGGATGCGGGTTTCAGTGGAGGCCAGGTCTATGGGAACGGTATACGAAGCCAAGGACATCCTGAACATACTGCCGCACCGCCATCCGTTCTTGCTGGTGGACCGCATTGTGGAGTGCAACGACAAGGACTGGATCGTCGGCATCAAGAGCGTGGCGGCGAACGAGCCCTGTTTTCAGGGGCATTTTCCGGGTCTGCCGGTTTTTCCGGGGGTGCTGCAGCTCGAGGCCATGGCGCAGACGGCGGGGATTCTGCTGAACAAGCTGCTGGGGAGCGAGGGCAAGGTGGCGTTTTATCTGGGGGTGGACAAGGCGAAATTCCGCCGCACGGTGGTGCCCGGCGACCAGCTGCGGATTGAAATCCGGTTTCTGAAGATGCGGCTGGGGATGGCCCGGGTGTCGGGCCGTGCGCTGGTGGACGGCGAAGTGGCCTGCGAGGCGGAAATGCTGTTTGGCGGGGGGGGGCGCTAGCCGTGGGCGTTTCGATTCATCCGCTGGCGGTGGTGCAGCCCGGCGCGGTGCTGGGAGAAGGCGTGTCCGTCGGGCCGTTCTGCACGGT
This sequence comes from Kiritimatiellia bacterium, assembly GCA_018432565.1. GTDB lineage: Bacteria > Verrucomicrobiota > Kiritimatiellia > CAIQIC01 > Lenti-01 > JAAZFE01. The sequence goes on along the minus strand of JAHDSS010000389.1, from coordinate 8,853 downwards.
GGGGGAGCATGTCCGGCTGGGCGATGGCGTGGTGTTGCGGTCGCATGTGAACGTGGAAGGCCACACCACCCTGGGGTCGGGCTGCGAGGTCTGGCCGTTCGCCAGCGTGGGGGGCAAAACCCAGGATCTGAAGTATAAAGGCGGGGCGCCGCGTCTCGTCGTGGGCGAAAACACCGTCATCCGCGAATGCGCCACGCTGAGCTGCGCGACCTTCGACGGCGGCGAGACGCGCGTCGGCTCGAAGTGCCTGATCATGGCCTACTGCCATGTGGCGCATGATTGCCTCGTGGGCGACCGCGTCATCATGGCCAACGCCGCGACGCTGGCGGGGCATGTCGTGGTGGAGGACGACGCGATCATCGGCGGGCTGACGGGGATTCACCAGTTTGTGCGCATCGGGCGGATGAGCATCCTGGGCGGCGCGACCAAGGCGGTCAAGGATGTCCCGCCGTACATGACGGCGGACGGCGATCCGCTGAAAGTGTACGGCCCGAACAAGGTGGGCCTGGAGCGCCACGGCGTTTCGCCGGAGACCCAGCAGGCCCTGAAGCAGGCCTATCGCATCGTGTTTCGAAGCGGCCTCACGACCGCGCAGGCGCTGGAGCGCATCGCGGCGGACCTGCCGTCCCTGCCCGAAGTGCAGATCTTCGCGGATTTCATCCGGTCCAGCGAGCGGGGGATTGCGCGATGAACCTCCGCGGGCGGGTGCAAGGAGCGGTGCGCGGGTGGGCGGCGGTTTTCTGCGGGGCGGTCCTGTCCCTGGGGACGGCGCGCGCGGCGGAGCCGGAGCCGTCCGGGCGCAGCGTCCAGTTCAATTTCGTGCAGGCGGACATCCACACGGTGACCAAAATCGTGGGAGCCGCCACCGGCAAGACCTTCATTGTGCCCGAAGACGTCACGGGCAAGGTGACGATCCTGACGCAGGGGCCGGTGCCGGCGGAGGAGGTGTATCCGCTGTTCCTGAGCATGCTGGAAGGCAGCGGCTACACGGTGGCGGAGCGCGGGGGCGTCCATCGCGTGGTCCGGCTGCCGGGCGCGCCGGCGCTGCCGGCGGGGAGCGGAACCGGCGGCGGGCTGGTGACGAAGATCATTCCGGTGCGCAACGTCAATGCGGCGGAGGTCAAGAAGAGCTTCGAGCCGCTGGTGCGCGGGGGCAAGGAAGGGGCGCTGGAGGTGTTCCTGCCGGGCAACCACCTGATCGTGACCGACACGGCGGCCAACATCGAGCGGCTGGAGAAGCTGGTGGCCGAGCTGGACCAGCCCGGGGCCGGCAGCACGGTCGAGGTGATCGAGCTCCGCCACGCCAGCGCCGAGGAGGTGGCCAAGCAGTTGCGCGCCACGTTCGGCGCCACCGACACCGCGGTCAACAAGGTGCACCGCCACTTTCAGCAGGTGGCCGGGGGCACGGGTTCGCTGCCGACAGACTTCACCGTGGTGGAGGCGCCGGAGGCCAACAGCCTGATCCTGGTGGGCATGCCTTCCCAGATCGCCGAGACCCGCCGGATCATCGAAAAGATGGACGTGGAAAGTCCGCACGGCTTCGGGCGGCTGAACGCCATTTTCCTGAAGTACCTGTCGGCCGAAGAGGCGGCAAAGAGCCTGAACGCCCTGCTGGGGAAGGGAACGGAGGCGGAACCCGCCCGCCGCGGCATCGCCATCGAGCCGAGCATTCCCAACAACGCGCTGCTGGTGGATGCCTCGGCCCAGGATTTCGAGTACGTGCGGCGGCTGGTGGAGCGGCTGGACGTCGTTCCGCAGCAGGTGCTCGTCGAAGTGCTCATCGCCGAAGTGAACCTCGAGGAAGGCCTCGATCTCGGCGTGGAATGGTTCGGCCTGGACACGCCCGAAGGCAGCGAAACCGGCGGCTTCGGCCGCACCCGCTACGGCGACAGCGATTCGATGATGAGCCTGCTGACCGAAGGGGCCTTCCCGCAGGGTCTGGCGCTGGGCGTCATCAGCGGCACGTTTACCGGGCCGGACGGCACGGAATACAGCCAGATTCCCCTCTACCTGAAGGCGGTGGCCGGCAACCGCGACCTCAAGATCCTGTCGAACATCCCGCTCTGGGCCCAAAACAACCTCGAGGCGTCCGTCAGCGTCGTCGAGAACATCCCCATCCTGAAGTCGTCGGTCGAGGGGTCGGGATCGGACCGCGATTTCATCCAGAACATCGAACGGCTGGACGTGGGCATCAAGCTGAAGCTGACGCCGCAGGTGAATCCCGACCGGGAAATCCGGCTGGAGCTCAATCCCAGCATCGAGTCGGTGGTGGAGGAGAGCAGCGAGGCGCTGCGCTACACGCCGACGATCGCCAAGCGCGAGGTGCAGACGACGGTGACGATTCCCGACCGCGCCACGGTCATTCTCAGCGGCCTGATCCGCGAGGACACCTCCAAACTGACGACCAAGGTGCCGCTGCTGGGCGACCTGCCGCTGCTGGGGTGGCTGTTTCGTTCCACCAGCGATGTCAAAAAGCGAACCAACCTGCTGATTTTCGTGACGCCGCGCATCGTGACCGACATGCAGATGGCGGAGAAGGAAAAGGCGCGCCTGGAGCGCGCGGCCAGCCTGCAGGGGGCCCGGGAGGCGCTGGACGAGCCGTCGCCGGCCGCGGAGGCCCAGCGGCAGCGAGAGGCGGACGAAAAGGCCCGCCGCGACGCCAAGAAGAAATCGAAGGCGGACCGCCGGAAATGAGCGGAGCTCTGCCAGGCATTCCGTCGCTGGACCGCATCGAGGAAGAGTGGCTGGATCCGGAGCTGATCGAGCCCGTCCCGGTGGACTGGGTTCGCCGCCGCGTGCTGCTGCCGATCCGCCGCGACGGCCGGGTGGTGCTGGCCGGTTCGCCGGACACCCCCTTGCAGGCCTATGAAGACCTGGCCCTGCTGCTGGGCGTGGAGGCCGACTGGGTGTCGGCGCCCGCGCCCGAAATCCAGCGGGCGATCGACCGCTGCTATTTCCGGCGGGCGGGCGCGCCCGCCCCGGCCGCGCCCGATGCCGCCGGGGAAGACCTGGCCCCGCGCCGCGAAACCGACGATCTGCTGGCGGGCAGCGCCGACGCGCCCGTGGCCCACTACGTGAATCTGATCCTGCTGGAAGCCGTCAAGCGCGGCGCCTCCGACATCCATATCGAGCCGTTCGCCAGCGCGCTGGCGGTGCGCTACCGGATTGACGGCCTGCTCTACGAGCAGCCCGCCCCGCCGCGCCATCTCGAAAGCGCGCTGACCGCCCGCCTGAAGGTGATGGCGCGTTTGGATCTGGCGGAAAAACGCCTGCCGCAGGACGGCGTGGCCCGCGTCCGCGTCGGCGCGAAGGAAATCGACGTGCGCGTCTCCAGCGTGCCGGTGGCCGAGGGCGAGCGCATCGTGCTGCGCCTGCTGCACCGCGAATCCACGCGCTACACCCTCAACGAGCTGGGAATGGCCCCCGCCATGCTCGAGCGCTTCCGCGCGATCCTGCGCGAGCCCCACGGCATCGTGCTGGTGACGGGGCCGACCGGCAGCGGCAAGACCACGACGCTCTACGCCGCGCTGGGCGAACTCGACACCGCTCATCTCAACGTCCTGACCATCGAAGATCCCATTGAATACCAGCTGCCGAACATCGGGCAGATCCAGGTGCATCCGAAGATCGGGCTGACGTTCGCGCGCGGCCTGCGGCACATTCTGCGCCAGGATCCCGACGTGGTGCTGGTGGGGGAGACGCGCGACCTGGAGACGGCGGAGATCGTCGTGCGCGCCTCGCTGACGGGCCATCTGGTGTTTACGACGCTGCACACCAACGACGCGCCCGGCGCGGTGACGCGGCTGGTGGACATGGGCATTCCGCCCTATCTGCTGGCGGCCGCCGGCCGCGCGGTGCTGGCCCAGCGGCTCGTGCGCCGCCTGTGCCCCGCCTGCCGCCGCGAAGCGGCGCTGACCGGGCGCGAGGCCGACTGGCTGGGGCAGCCCGCCCTGGCCGGCCGGCCGGCCTGGACCGCGTCGCCCGACGGCTGTTCCGAGTGCCTCGGCGGCTACAAAGGCCGCACCGGCATCCATGAACTGCTGGCCGTGACCCCGGCGGTCTCGGAAGCCATCCGCTCCGCCGTGCCGTCCGCCGAACTCCGGCGGCTCGCCGCCGCCGACGGCTTCCGCGACATGCTGGCCGACGGCGCCGACAAGGTGCTCGCCGGCGTGACCTCCGTCGCCGAAGTCCTGCGGTCTGCCGGCGCGCGGCGCGACTGAACCGGATGGCCTTTCGATGACGACGTTCGAATACAAAGGCTATGATGCCGCCGGGCAGGCGCAGTCCGGGCTGATCGAAGCCGCCGACCTCAAGGATGCCCGCAAGCGGCTGGCCGCCCGCGGCATCCTGACCGAGACCGTCCGGGCCGCCGGCGGCGACGCGGCGCGCCGGGCCGCCCGGCCCGCGACCTTCCCGGCGGAAATCCGCACGATGTTCTACCGCGAACTGGCGGCGCTGCTGGGCTCGGGGGTCGCGCTGGTGCCGGCGCTGGACGCCATCCTGCAGGCTCCCGAACTGGACCAGGCGCGTTCGCGCCTGGCGGCGGTGCGCGACGCCGTGCGCGAGGGCCGTCCGCTCAGCGCGGCTCTGGCGGAAATCTCCAGCCGGGTGACGCCCTTCGAGCGCGCGGTGATCGAGGTGGGCGAGCGCACCGGCGGCATGAACGAGGCGCTCGGCCGGCTGGCCGGATTTCTCGAAGAGCAGGAAAAGCTGCGCGAACGGCTCGTGACCGCGCTGCTGTATCCGTGCATCGTGGTGGTGCTGGCCCTGGTGATCGGCGGGGGGGTGCTGGTGTTCCTGCTGCCGATGGTGCAGCGGCTCTTTGCCGAAACCAGCCTGGAGCTGCCGCTGCTGACGCGGCTGATGCTGGCGGGCGGGCGCGCGCTGGGCGCGGGGCTGCTGCTGGCGGTGGCGGGAGGCGTCGGCGGCGTGGCGTGGCTGCGCCGCCGCCTGCGCGCGGATGCCGCGCTGCGCATTCGCCTGGACCGCCGTCTCTTCGCCCTGCCGCTGCTCGGCGCGGGCTGGCGCAATCTCGCCAGCCTGCGGTTCGTCCGGGTGCTGGGGCTGCTGCTGGAGCGCGGGGTGGGGCTGATGGAAAGCGTGCCGCTGGCCGGGCGCGCCTCCGGCAGCGCCTGGCTGGCCGACTGCGCGCTGCGCGAGACCGGCGCCCTGAGCGAAGGCAAGCCGCTGGTGGACGTGATCCGGGGCATCCGCCCGCTGCATCCTTCGCTGGCGGCGTGGGTGCAGGCCGGGGAGGCCGGCGGCGATCTGCCCGGGCTGCTGGACAGCGCCGCCCAGCGCTTCCAGCAGGGCTGGGACCGCCTCGCCACCCGCGGCATGCTCGTGCTGGAAATCACCTTGACCGTGGGCATGGGACTCTTCGTCACGCTGATCGCCCTGGCCGTCCTGCTGCCGATCCTGCAGATGAACAAAGGAATCCTGCCGTGATCTGGTGGATCTACAACCTCGTCTTTCCCGTCGCGTTTGTCCTGATGCTGCCGCATTTTCTTCTGCGGATGCTGCGGCGCGGCGGCTACGCCCGCGACTTCGCCCAGCGGTTCGGCGCGTACGGGCCGGCCGAGTCCGCGCGGCTCGGCGCCCCCGGCCGCCCCGTCTGGATCCAGGCCGTCAGCGTCGGCGAACTCGCCGTTGCGCTGTCGTTCATGGACGAGCTGCGCCGCCGGGATCCGTCCGTGCGCTTCGTGCTGACCACCAACACCTCCACCGGCCATGCCTTGGCGCTGAAAAACGTCCGCGCGCCGGACGTTACGCTCTACTTTCCGCTCGACGTGCCGTGGGTCGTTCCGCGCGTGCTGCGGCGGATCCGCCCTTCGGCGGTGGTGCTGGTCGAGAACGAGATGTGGCCCAACCTGATCCGCGCCGCGCGCAAGCAGGGCATTCCGACGGTGATGATCAACGGGCGCATATCCGAGCACTCGTTCCGGGGCTACCGGAAGATCCGGTTCATCACGCGCGACCTGCTGCCGCGGATCCACTGGTTCTGCGTGCAGAGCGAGGCCGATCGCGACCGCCTGCTGGCGCTGGGCGCGCCGGCCTCCCGGGTGGAAATCACCGGCAGCGCCAAGTACGACATCGCGCCGACGCCGCCGACGGCCGAGGTGCGCGCGCGGGCGGTGCTGGAGAAGATCGGGGTGTCCCCCGGCGATCCGGTGCTGGTCGGCGGCTCCACGTGGGACGGCGAGGAGGCGGCGCTGGCCGGGCTGCTGCCGGAGCTGCGCCGCCGGCATCCGCGCCTGATGCTGGTGCTGGTGCCGCGGCACGCCGAGCGGCGCGACGCCGTGCTGGCCGCGCTGCGCGAGCGCGGGCTGACGGTCATCCAGCGCAGCCGGTTTCCCGACGACGCCCCCGCACCCGGCCAGCGCCCCGACGTCCTGCTGGTGGACACCACCGGGGAACTGCGCGGCTTCTACGCCGCCGCCGATGTCGTGTTTGTCGGCAAGAGCCTGACCCAGACCGGCGGACAGAATCCCATCGAGCCCGCCAAAGACGGCAAGCCGGTGGTCACGGGGCCGCACATGGAAAACTTCCCGGCCATCGCGCGGGATTTCACGGAGGCCGGCGCCTGGGTGCAGGCGGCCGATGCCGAAGGCCTACGGGACGCCGTGCAGCGCCTGCTGGACGATGCCGCCGAGCGCCGCCGCCTGGGCGAAGCCGCCGCCGCGCTGATCGCCCGCAAGGCCGGCGCCACCCGCCTCATGGCCGAGCGCGTCCTGGCCGCCCGCGTCGCGGACTGACCGCCGGGAAACCGCCGGCGGCGAGATTCGCGACATCAGCGACAGTTCATTGTTTGCAAACAATCAATGTTTGCAAACAATGATATTCGCGGATGCCGGATTTTTCCGGATTTTCCACGCCATGGAAAAATATTCGCGGGATTTTCCACGCTATGGAAAAAAGTTTTCCACGGTGTGGAAAACGGATGGGATCGGAGACTGGCGGGGTTATTTGGTCCGGCCCAGGATCAGCATCCAGTCATCGCGGGAGACTTCTGCTTCGTCGGGGTGGCGCGGATGCAGGGCGGCGGCCACCTGCCAGCCTTTGGCGGCATAGGCGTTCAGGGCTTCTTCGAGTTTCGCGGGGGTGACGCCGCCTGCGAAGCGTTCATCGGATGGGGCCAGGACCTTGTATTCCTTGAGGCGGGCGGGGGCGGGGGCGTGGGGGGGCGGCTTGGGCAGTTTGAGCCGGGGCACGGGCCGGGGGCCCGGGCGCGGGGGCGGGGGCAGATGGATGGACTTCTGCACTTCGATGACCTCGCCGCAGGCCGGACAGTCGATCAGCTGCCCGAGCATGTCCGGAGGCTGTTCGATCGGCTGGTTGCAGCGGGGGCACCGGAATTGGATGTTCGGCATGGTCGGCTCCGGGGTTGTGGCGGTCTGGCGCAAGACTAGCAGAAGTCGAATCGGGGGGGGGATTCAAATTGCGTTAAAAAATGGCGGCATCGGTTGGATCCGGCGGATCGGGCAGATCAGGAAACCCCAACCGGCGGACGGTGGGGGGGTGGAGTTTGTTTTCATTCCGGCCGAAACGCGGTAAACTGGGGGTGGAACCAACGAAAGGAGCTGATCATGGCGTTCACATTGGAGATCGGAGCGGAGGCGCCGGAGTTCGTGCTGCCGGCGACGGACGGCAGAAAGTACGCGCTGGAGGATTTTGCGGACGCGGAGGTGCTGGTGGTGTTTTTCACCTGCAATCACTGTCCGTACGTGATCGGTTCGGACGAGGTCACGCGGGCCACGGCCGAGAAGTTCCGGGACCGGGGCGTGCGGTTCGTCGCCATCAATTCCAACAGCCCGAACACGTATGCGGAGGATGATTTCGTGCACATGGTGGGGCGGATGGAGGAGTTTCATTTTCCGTGGGTGTACCTGCACGACGCGACGCAGGACACGGCGCGGGCGTACGGGGCGCTGCGGACGCCGCATTTCTTCGTGTTCGACCGGGACCGCCGGCTGGTCTATACGGGCCGCGGGGTGGACCAGCCGCGGGACACCTCGAAGATGACGGTGAACGACCTGGAACGGGCGCTGGAGGAAATCACGTCGGGCCGGGCGGTCAGCGTGCCGCAGACGAATCCCATCGGGTGCAACGTGAAGTGGGAAGGGAAGGACGCGCACTGGATGCCGCCGGAGGCGTGCGACCTGGTGCGGTAGGGGGCGGGGGGGAATCGGATTGCGGGGGGGGCGGGCGTGTGCTTCAATTCCGGGCATGAAATTCGCGCTGGTGCAGATGAATCCGACGGTGGGGGCGGTGGAGAACAACGCGGCGCAGATCGTGCGGTGGGCGCGGGAGGCGGCGGCGGCCGGCGCGGACGCGGCGGTGTTTCCCGAACTGGCGCTGTGCGGGTATCCCCCGGACGACCTGGTGCTGCGCCCGCGGTTCATGGATGCGGTGGATGCCGCGGCGGAACGGCTGGCGGCGGAGCTGCCGCCGGAACTGCTGAGCATCGTCGGGGCGCCGATGCGCGGGGAGGGCCGGCTGTACAACGCCGCGTTGCTGTTTCAGGGCGGGCGGCGGACGGCCGCGGCGAACAAAATGCGCCTGCCGAATTACGGGGTGTTTGACGAGCGGCGGCTGTTTGCGCCGGGCGCGGAGCCGCTGGTGTTCGACTGCGGCGGAGCGCGTCTGGCGGTGCACATCTGCGAGGATTCCTGGTGGCCGGAGGGCGAGGCGTTCCGCGGGCTGAAGGGCCGATGCGACGTGCTGGTGAATCTGTCGGCGTCGCCGTACTGCCGGGGGCGGGAGGGGGATCGCGAAGAGATGGCGCGGAAAGCCGTGGCGGCGGCGGGGGCGCCGATGCTGTACACGAATCTGGTGGGCGGGCAGGACGAGCTG
>JAHDSS010000390.1 GCA_018432565.1 Kiritimatiellia bacterium | reverse complement strand
CTTGGCGACCTTCTTCGCTGCTTTCTTTACTGCCATGGTGTATTTCCCCCCCTTCCGTCCTGACGCTCAAAGGCGGTCAGGTTATTTAGAGTGTTCATGAAACATTGTCCTGTGGTTTCGGTTCGCTTAGATCGCTCGACGCGGGGAACAGGCGGCCATGAATCGGCGCGGGAGGTCTTCGGATTCGTTCCTCTTTTTCACACTCTCATCTCGTTGATTGAGACACTAATGCGAAGTTATTAACAACGTCAATCCCTTTTCGGAAAATTTTTCACTTTTTTTTCGCGGCGATTTTTTCGAGCCACGAGATCAAGCGGGCGGCGCAGACGGATTTTCTGGCGAGGGGGATGCGCCGGACGGGCCCGCCGGCGAAGAAAACGGCGAGTTCGTTGCGGTCGGAATCGAATCCGCGGTCGGATCGGGAGACGTCGTTGGCGGCGATCACATCGAGATGTTTTTCGCGGAGCTTGCGTTTGGCTTCGCGGGCGAGGGCGCGGGTTTCGGCGGCGAAGCCGCAGAAGACCTGGGAGGATTTCTTTCGCGGGGCGATCGCGGCGAGGATATCGGGGGCGGGTTCCCACTCGATGACGGGCGGACCGTCGGCTTTCTTGAGCTTGTGGGCCGCGGGATGTTTCGGACGCCAGTCGGCGACGGCGGCGGCCATGACGAGCAGGTCGCACCACGGCAGATTTTGTTCGACGGCGGCGAGCATGTCGGCGGCGGAGACGACGCGGACGAGCCGGACGCCGGGAGGCGGATCGAGGGCGACGGGGCCGGAGACGAGGCGGACGGCGTGGCCGGCGCGGCGCGCGGCGGCGGCGAGGGCGTAGCCCATCCTGCCGCTGGAGCGGTTGCTGACGAAGCGGACGGGATCAATGGCTTCGCGGGTGGGGCCGGCGGTGACCAGCACGTTCACGGTTCAGCCCGCGGCGAGGACGTCTTCGACGGCGCGAAGGATGTCGGGCAGCTCGGCGAGGCGTCCCGGGCCGGTGTCGCCGCAGGCGAGTTCGCCCGTGCCGGGCGGAATGATGCGCACGCCGCGCTGGCGGAGGCGTTCGACATTTTCCTGCACGGCGGGATGGCGCCACATGCGGGTGTTCATGGCGGGGGCGACGAGCAGGGGCGCCTCGCAGGCGAGGGCGGTGGCGGAGAGCATGTCGTCGGCAAAGCCCCAGGCGAGGCGGGCGAGGGTTTGCGCGGAGCAGGGGGCGACGACCATCGCGGCGGCGCCGGCGGAGAGGGCGAGGTGGGAGTAGGTGTCGGGCGGGGCCTCGGCGAAGGTGCCGGCCGGCACGGGGTGGCCGGTGAGGGCGCGCAGGGGCAGCACACCGATGTACTGGGTGGCGCAGGCGGTCAGCACGACCCAGGGGTCCCAGTGCTGCTTCTGCATCAGGCGGACGATCTCGGGCGCCTTGTAGGCGGCGATGGAGCCGGTGACGCCGAGAATGATTTTGGGGGCGTCAGCCATGGTATTCCTCGCGGCGGTTGTCGTTGCGGTGGCGTTCGGCCAGAATAATGGAGCGCATGTGGTCGTAGGCTTCGGCGAGGTCGTCGTTGACGACCATGTAGGTGTATTCGTTCCAGTGGGAGATTTCCTCGCGGGCCTGCTTCATGCGTTTTTCGATGACGTCGAGGCTGTCGGTGCCGCGGACGACGAGGCGGTTGCGGAGGACTTCGGTGGAGGGGGGGACGACGAAGATGTCCACGAGGGTGCGCTTGAGCGGATCGCCTTCGGGGCAGGAGCGGATGGTCTGGCGGACGGCGGCGGCGCCCTGGACATCGAGATTCATGAGAACGTCGCAGCCTTCCTCGAGGGCGGCGACGACGGGGGCCTTGGGAGAGCCGTAGAGGTTGCCGTGGACGACGGCGCTTTCGATAAAGCCGCCTTCGGCGAGGCGCTTTTCAAAGCCTTCGCGGGTCATGAAGTAGTAGCTTTTGCCGTCCACTTCGCCTTCGCGGGGTTCGCGGGTGGTGGCGGTGACGGCGTAGTGGATGTCCTTGAATTCCTTCTGCAGCTTGTCGCAGAGGGTGGTTTTGCCGGCGCCGGACGGCGCCGACACGACGAAGATCATGTTGTTCCAGCTGGGCTTGATTCCCTTCATGCGCTTGTGTCTCCTTGCTATTCGATGTTCTGGACCTGTTCGCGGATGCGTTCAAGCTCGGTTTTGAACGTGATGACCCGGCGGGTGATGTCGCCGTCATTGGCCTTGGAGCCGATGGTGTTGATTTCGCGGCCCATTTCCTGCACGAGGAAATCGAGGGTGCGGCCGGCGACGCCGCCGGTGCGGAGGAGGCCGCGGGCCTGGGCGAGATGGCTGCGGAGGCGGACGAGTTCTTCGGTGATGTCGGCGCGATCGGCGAAGAGGGCGATTTCCTTGAGGAGGCGATCGTCACCGGCGAGGTCTTGGCCGGGGAGGACATCGCGGAGGCGGGCGAGGAGGGCCTTTCGGTAGGCGTCGGCGACGCGGGGGGCGCGGGTTTCGATGCGGGCGGCGGCGGCGGCGAGAGCATTGAGGCGGCGGCGCAGGTCGCGGCCGAGGGCGGCGCCTTCGCGGCGGCGCATGGTTTGCAGGCGACGGAGGGCGGCGGCGAGGGCTTTCGTCAGCAGCGGAGCGAGGCGGGCGACATCGGCGGTGCGGTGTTCGAGCACCAGCACGTCCGGCAGGTTCAGGAGGTCGGCCGCCTGGAGGTTGTCGGGCAGGCGGAGCCGGCGGGCGGCGGCGCGGAGGGCGGCGAGATGGGCGCGGGCCAGGGCTTCGTCCACGCGCACGGAGGCGGCCTGGGCCCGGGGGGTCCAGACGACGCGGATTTCGCCGGTGATGCGTCCGCGGGAAAGGGCCTGCCGGATCTGGTGCTGGACCGGGGCTTCGAAGGATGAGAGAAACCGGGGCAGGTTGACGGCGATGTCGAGGGTCTTGCGATTGACACTGCTGAGTTCGGCCTCGACGCGGGCCAGGGATCCTGTCGCGGCGCCGGCGCCGCGGCCTGTCATGCTCATCAAACTCATCCGCTTTTCCGTTCCGGCCGGCAACGGGCCGACCTGCTGAACCATCCTACGCCGGGGCCGTGCGCGGCGTCAATGCGCGGCGGGTTCGTGGACCTCGTCGGAGACGATGGCGTCCCAGGCCTGTTTGTACTGTTCGGCCATGTCGGGGGAGTCGAGCCAGACGAGGTTTTCCCAGTTGGAGACCTGGGCGGTGGTGGTGAAGTTGTAGCTGCCGGTGACGACCCAGCGCATGTCGAAAATCATGAATTTGTTGTGCATGGCGGAATAGTCGCCGGCGGTATGGATCAGGGTGACGGGGATGTCTTCGCGGCGCAGATAGTCGAGCAGGCGCTGCGCTCCGGCGAAATCGGCCTGGTTGACGTCCATTTTGACTTCGACGCGGACGCCGCGCTGCCGGGCGCGGACGAGGGCGGCGGCGATGCGGGTGCGGGTGAAGGCGTAGGCGGCGACATAGATGCTTTCGCGGGATTTGCCGATGGCCTCCAGCACGACGGGTTCGCATTCCTCGTTGAACGCGCACAGGGCGTTGACGGAGGTCTGGACGGGCAGGGGGGAGTCGAAGATCTCCTGGCGGGACTTGCCGTACTGGCGTTCATAGCCCTGCCGGATCCGGGTGGAATAGAACGACCCCTTGGACTCGGCGGCCTTGAATTCGTTCCAGACGTCCAGCGGCACTTCGAAGTAGCGGATTGGGGCGGGATCGCTTCCCAAGCAGAGGTGGAGGGTGCCGGCGGCGTCCCCTTCTTCGTATTCAAAGGCGACATCGCGCAGCCATTCGTGCCCGGTGTCCAGGCGTTCGGTGAGGGGGGCGGCGGCGGCCGCGGCGGCGCAGGCGAGGAGGACGGCAATGGCCAGGGGGTGTCGTGTCATGGGGGATCTCGCTTTCAGAGTTGAAAGGGCCATCCTAGGAAAATGACCGGCGGGGCGCAATGCCCGGTTTGCCTGTTTGCCTGGGGCGGGGCGCATCTGCGATTCGGTGCATTCGCGATGGCCAAATGGGCAAACAGCCCGGCTCGGCAGGGATGCCTCGCCCTACCCCGACCGGTCGGATGCCTAACAGGTAGGGCGAACCCTCCGGGTGAGCCGCAGGCCTTTCACCCTCCACCCAATCGCAGATGCGCCCGTTTGCCTGTTTGCCCGGTTTTGCCATTTGCAATCGGCCCGGTCTTCGGCTATGTTCCGGGTCCTCGCATGCAAGGAACTCTGGGACAACTGAAGGCTTGGTGGGGCGGATTCCGCTGGACGCGTCTGACGCCGGCCGCCCAGCGCGAGATCGGGTTCTGGGCGGTGGTGGCGGGGGCGCTGTTTTTCGTGTTTCATCTGCATGGCAACAGCCAGGAAGTGGCGACGGCGCGCCATTCGGTGTTTTTGTGGCTGCGCACGCGGTGGGCGGGGGACTATGCCTACGGCATGTTTCTGCCGCTGGCGAGTCTGGCAGCGCTGTGGATGCGCCGGCGGGAGATTGGGTCCGCGCCGCGCCGGGTGGACTGGCGCGGGGCCGGGGTGGTGGCGCTGGGGCTGGGGCTGCACTGGATGGGCGTGCTGGCCCAGCAGCCGCGCATCTCCGTGGCGGGCCTGATTGTGCTGCTCTGGGGACTGCCTTTCCTTTTATATGGGTGGGGCGTGGCCCGCTGGCTGTTGTTTCCCTGCAGCTATCTGTTCCTGGCGATTCCGCTGAACTTCATTGACAGCATGACGGCGCCGCTTCGGCTGCTGGCGACGGCGGTGTCGGCGGGGATTCTGAACGGATTCGGGCTGGAGGTACAGCGGGTGGGCGCGGGGCTGTATTCCGGCAGCGGCAATTCGTTTGCCTTCAACGTGGCGCCGGAATGCAGCGGGCTGCGGTCGCTGCTGGCGATGACGGCGCTGATGGGCTTTTACGCGTGGTACAGCCAGAAGACCCTGGTCAAGAAGTGGGTGTTGTTTCTTTTCAGCGTGCCGGTGGCCGTGGTGGCGAACATCTGCCGGGTCATCCTGGTGGTGGTGGCCGCCGCGTTTTTCGGGCAGGACGCCGCGATGGACCTGTGGCATGACTATTCGGGCTATCCCATTTTCCTGATCAGCATCGTGTTGATGCTGGCCCTGGACCGCCTCCTGAACATGGACTACCGAACGGCATGGACTCGAATTCAAAAT
>JAHDSS010000407.1 GCA_018432565.1 Kiritimatiellia bacterium | reverse complement strand
TTTGACGGTGCGCTGCTTGTCCACGCGGTAGATCTGGATCTTGGCGCGGTCATCCACGACATCGGCGACGGTTTCGAGAGGGATGGGGCGGCCGTCGGCGCCGGGGAGCAGGAACTGGCGGATCTGGTCCTTGCCTTCCTGCTCGGCGAGCTTGACGCGGATGTCGTAGGTGCGGTCGCCGCGCTTGAAGTCGGCGGCCTCGATGCCTTCGATGTTGCCGCGGACGATGGAGGCGAGGCGGGCGGCGGGCAACCCGAGGTCGGAGAGGACGGGGCGTTTGGGCACGACGCGGATTTCGGGCTTGGTGTCGCGGACGGTGGTCTGGAGCTGGTCGACGCCGGGGATGTCGCGCAGGGCGGCCTGGATGGCCAGCGCGGTGGCATCAAGCACATCGAGGTCGTCGCCGACGAGATTCTGGTCGATCTGGAAAGACTGGCCGCCCATGCGGCCGGGGACGGCGGCGGAAATCAGGCAGTCGGTTTCGTCGCGGAGGAGGTCGCGGATGTCGGAGAGGCGGTCCTGGATGGTCCAGTCACGTTCGAGTTTGGATTTGAAAAAGAGCTCGATCTGGCCCATGTAGACGCCTTCGGAGGCCTGGCCGCTCATGGATTCGGCCTTGCCGGCGGTGGTCAGGATGTGGTCGATGTCGGAGAATTCCGCGAGGCGGGCCTGGATGGTTTCGATGCGGGCGACGGTTTGTTCGAGGTCGTAGTAGGGAGGGAGTTCGACGCGGATGAAGACGCGGGCTTCGTCGGCGATTTCGAAGAAGCTGAAGCCGAGGCGGCCGCCGGCGAACTTCATGGTGAGGAAGAAGAGGAGGACGAAGCCGAGGACGACGGGGAGGTTGTAGCGTTTTTTGGAGGCGATGCGGCGCATGGTGCCGGTGAAGCCGCGGCCGAGGGCGAGGAAGCCGGCGTCCCAGCGTCGGGCGAAGCGGGTGAAGACGTTGTTTTTGCGTTTGGAGGGGGGTTCCAGCAGCATGGCGCAGAGGATGGGGGTGAGGGTGAAGCTGATGAAGATGGAGGCGGCGTTGACGATGAGGACGGTGATGGCGAAGGGGGCGAGCATGCGGCCGGCGAGGCTGGACATCATGGAGATGGGGAACATGACGATGACGTTGGTGCCGGCGGAGGCGAGAACGGCGACGGCGACCTCGGAGGTGCCGAGGCGCGCGGCCTCCCAGTGGTTGTCCATGGTTTCGAATTTCTCGACGATGTTTTCGAGGACGACGATGGAGTTGGAGACGAGGACGCCGGTGGAGAGGCCGATGGCGAGCAAGGTGGGCATGTTCAGGGTCTGGCCGGCCAGATGCATGAAGAAGAAGCTGATGATGATGGTGACGGGCATCGTGATGGCCACGATGACGGTGGTGCGGATATTGACGAGGAAGACGAAGAGGACGATGGCGCAGATCAGCACGGCCTGCCAGACGGCAGAAATGGCGGAATTGACCGATTCGCGGATGTTGGCGGATTCGTCGGAGACCCAGGTGAGTTCCATGCCGCCGGGCAGGGTGTGGCGGATCTGCTCGTAGCGCTTGTGGATTTCGCGGACGAGGGAGACGATGTTGGCGTCGGCTTTCTTGACGATCTTGAGGACGATGCCCTGCCGGTTGTCGAGGATGGCGCGCTGGCGGACTTCCTCGGTGGCGAGGCGGACGGAGCCGAGGTCGGCGAGGCGGCGCCGGGCGCCGTCGCGGTTGGCGACTTCGAGATTGGCGATATCGGCGGCGTTTTCGTATTCGGCGTCGAAGCGGATGAGGTATTCGCTGCCCTGTTCGCGGATGCGGCCGCCGGGGAGGTTGAGGATGCCGCCCTGGAGGGCGGCGACGACATCGGCGGTGGTGAGGCCGGCGGCGGCGAGGGCGTCGCGGTCGAGCTCGACCCAGACTTCGCGCTCGTTGCCGCC
>JAHDSS010000215.1 GCA_018432565.1 Kiritimatiellia bacterium | reverse complement strand
TGGCGGTGCGGCCCGGGGCCGGGCTTCGGGTGGCCACCGGTTTCCAGAAGCTGAAGCCCGGCGCCGCAGCGGAGATTGCGGCGCCCGACGGGTGGCTGCCGGAATCGGTGTTCGTCTCGGGGGCGCTCTCGGCCCTGCCGTCGGCGCAGCTGGGGCGCGCGCTGGATTACGTGGTGCACTATCCCTACGGCTGCCTGGAGCAGACGGTGTCCGGCGCGTTTCCGCTGCTGTACGCGGGCGAATGGATCGACCGCCTGCTGCCGGCGGAGCGGGCGCCGGGCGACGTGGAGACGCTGGTGCCGCAGGCCGTCTCGCGGGTGCTGTCGATGCAGCAGGAGGACGGCGGATTCGCGCTGTGGCCGTTCCTGCGCGGCACGGCCGAGGAGCCGTCGGTCTATGCGGTCCACTTCCTGGTGGAAGCGAAAGCGGCGGGATTCGCCGTGCCGGAAGGGGCCTTGGAGTCCGCGCTGGCCTGGGTGCGGGGCCGTCTCGACCGGGCGCTGACCCCGGGCGTTCCGGATGACGAATGGCGGCGCGAGATGCAGATGCGGGCGTATTACGCCCACGTGCTGGCGCGGGCGGGGCGGCCGGATGCGGGTTGGAACGCGCGGCTGCGGGAGCAGGCCGGCCGGCTGAGTTTCGCGGCGAAGGCCCATGCGGCGGCCGCGCTGGTGCTGGCGGGCGAGCCGCGCCAGGCCGTGGAGCTGATGGAGACCCTGGGGCTGCCGGTGCGGCGGGACCGGGAGCCGGGGCGGCTGTTCGACAGCGACGTGCGCGATGCGGCGCTGCTGCTGGACGCCTGGCTGGAGGTGGATCCGGAATGTCCCGCCGTGGCGCGGCTGGCGCAGTCGCTGCGCGACCGGCAGCGCGACGGCCATTGGGGCAACACGCAGGACAACGCCATGGCCCTGCTGGCGTTCGGGAAGCTGGCGCGGCACCTGCCGGACACGGAAGAGCCCTTTGCCGGCGCGCTGACGCTGCCGGGCGGCGAACCCACGGCGTTCGGACCGACAAACCAGGTGACATGGGCGGCCGGCCCCGGCCTGTCCGGGCCGGTGGCGGTGCGCAACGACGGCCCCGGGCCGCTCTATCTCTGGGTCCGGCACGAAGGCGTGGCCGCGGAACCCGAGGCTTCGGTCACGAACGGGGTATCCATCCGGCGCGAGTTCCTGGATCTGGGCGGGAATCCGGTGGACGACTCCGCGTTGAAGCGGGGCGATCTGCTGGTGGTGCGGCTGACGGTGGATCCGCAGGGCAATCGACTGGACCAGCTGGTGATCGAAGACCTGCTGCCGGCCGGACTGGAGATCGAGAATCCGAACCTGGCGACGGCGCAGCTGGTGCCGTGGTTGAAGCAGAAGGAAGAGCGCGACCGCCATCGCGACGCGCGCGACGATCGCATGCTGATCTTTACGGGCGTCCTTCACGAGCCGGCGACATTCCATTACGCGGTGCGGGCGGTGACGGCCGGGACGTACATTCTGCCGCCGCCGGTGGTGTCGGGCATGTACGAGCCGGAAATCCGCGGCGTGGGCGAAGGCGGGGAGCTCGTGGTCCGGCCGTGAGGCATTGGAAGCCAGGGCATTTTCCATCCCCCGACGAGGGCGTCGGGGGCTCCAAGGAGAGGAAATGGAGCCGGGACGACCTCGTCCCGCCCTGGGTACGGGTTGTCCTGTGCTTGACGACCGCCGTCGCAATCCTGGTGGGTGCCGTAAGCCTAGCGGTGTGGCTCGTTCCATTTCCGGCGGCGGCGCTGGACCGGCTGCCGACCGCCGTCGTGCTGACGGACCGGCGGGGCGAGCCGCTGCGGGTACGGCTGGGCGCGGGGGGATTTGACTGCCGGGCGGGATACCGGCCGGATCCGGAACATTGGATTGTCAAAGCCCTGGTGGCGGCGGAGGATCAGCGCTTCTGGTCGCATGCGGGGATCGATCCGCTGGCGCTGGCGCGGGCGGTGGGGCAGAACCTCTGGTTCGGGCGGCGGGTGTCGGGGGCGTCGACGATCACGACGCAGGTGATCCGGATGGCGCAGCCGCGGCGGCGCACGCTGGCGACCAAGGCGGTGGAGGCCTTTCGCGCGCTGCAATTGGAGCGGCGGTGCGGCAAGCGGGAGATTCTGGCGCACTATCTGGACCGGGCGCCGTTCGGCGGGAACCTCGTGGGGATCGAGGCGGCGGCGCGGCGCTACTTCGCCAAGAGCCCGGCCGAGCTGAGCCTGGCCGAGGCCGCGCTGCTGGCGGGCCTGCCGCAGTCGCCGTCGCGGCTGCGGCCCGACCGGCATCCGGACCGGGCGAAAACGCGCCAGGCCTACGTGCTGGAGCGGATGGAGGCGTGCGGTTTCATCACCGCGCAGGAGCGGGCGGATGCGCGGGCCCAGCCGCTGGCCGTGCGCCCGGGGCGCTATCCGTTCCGCGCGCCGCATTTCTGCGATCTGGCGGGCGTGCCGGCGCGGCCCGGGCCGGGCGGCACGGTGCGCACGACGCTCGATCCGGACTGGCAGCGGCTGGCCGAAGGGGTGTTGCGGCGGCGGGCGCGGGAATCCGGCATCCGGGGCGGGGCGATTGTGGTGATCGAGGTGGCGACGGGGGCGGTGCGGGCGCTGGCCGGTTCCCCGGACTATCGCGATCCCCGCAGCGGGCAGGTCAACGGCGCGACGGCGCCGAGGGCGGCGGGCTCGACCCTCAAGCCGTTCGCCTATGCGCTGGCGTTCGACCGGGGGGCGGCCACGCCCGCCACGGCGCTGACGGATGTGCCCCTGACGTTCCGCGATTTCCAGCCGCGCAATTTT
>JAHDSS010000550.1 GCA_018432565.1 Kiritimatiellia bacterium | reverse complement strand
CAAGGTAGGGCGCGCTGGCCCAGCGCGCCGCGGCTGTTCAATCCGAAACCCGGCGGTCTGAGCCAGACCGCCCTACCCAACCGCCAACCACATTCCCAAGGTAGGGCGCGCTGGCCCAGCGCGCCGCGGCTGTTCAATCCCAAACCCGGCGGTCTGAGCCAGACCGCCCTACCTACCGCCAACCCCTCGGGAATAGCTGGACCACACGAAGGGCCAATCCTCTGATCGTTCAACCAAGCCGGCCCGGACAGGATTCATACGGACATAATGCGCCTTTTCCCGATAATTTTCATCATTTCGCAAGCGGTGGTCGAAAAAGCCGTCTTGCCAATGAACATGGAATTCCCGGGCAACATATCGCTTCCATTGCGCAACGGATCGGCGCATGCCTGGCGACGGTGCAAAACTCATCAGGGCATGAAGGTGGTCCGGCATGAATAGCAGCAAATGAACCCACCATTCGCCTCGCGTTTGACGAAAAATCAGGCTTTCCCGAAGCGATGCCGCCGTTTCCGGAAGGCATAATTGATTCATTCCCCGCGGCACTGCACAAATCGTAATGAAATAAATGGCTCCATCCCCCACCCAAGCGGGACTTTCATGAGGCAGATGTTTTCGCTCCGCAAGACGGCGCCTATTCGTATCTGTCGTATTCTTCATCTTTGGTATGAATCATAAAGGTCCGGCCATCATGATATAATCAACTGAAGAGGACCCGTCAAAATCACTCTGATTGCCGATCATCTCCTATTCCAATGGGGTAGGGCGCGCTGGCCCAGCGCGCCGCGGCTGTTCAATCCGAAACCCGGCGGTCTGAGCCAGACCGCCCTACCCAACCACCAACCCACATTCCCAAGGTAGGGCGCGCTGGCCCAGCGCGCCGCGGCTGTTCAATCCGAAACCCGGCGGTCTGAGCCAGACCGCCCTGCCCTCTGCCCTCTATCCCTATTCCTCTTCCACCAGCGGCAGGCTGGGGTCGGCTTCAACGGCGGGCGGATTGTCCAGGCCGGCCAAGGCGCGCAAGCCGGCGGCGGCGGCCACCATCGCGGCGTTGTCGGTGCAGTAGGCCAGCGGCGTCAGCAGCAGGGCGGCGGCATGCCGCCGCGCCAGCGTTTCGAGCTTGCCGCGCAGCACCGCGTTCTTCGCGACGCCCCCGACGCAGGCCAGGGTGCGCGCGCCCGTCGCCGACAGCGCGCGCTCCGCCCGCGTCGCCAGCGAATCCATCACCGCCTCCTGGTAGGACGCCGCCAGATCGGCCGGATGCCGCTCCCGGTCGTCCGGATGGTTTTTCAGATGGTAGAGCAGGGAGGTTTTCAGCCCGCTGAAACTCAGGCACATCTCGATGGCCAGCCCGTTGCCGGTGGTGCGGTTTTTCGCGTGCTCGAGTCCGCGGGGAAAATGGACAAACGCGGGATCGCCGCCCTGCGCCGCGCGCTCGATGGCCGGCCCGCCCGGATAGCCCAGCCCGAGCAGGTTGGCGCCCTTGTCGAGGCATTCGCCGGCGGCGTCGTCCAGCGTCTGCCCGAGCATCCGGTAGCCGCCCACGCGATCCATTTCCACCAGGCAGGAATGCCCCCCGGACACCATCAGCGCCAGCAGCGGGCAGGCGTCGGCGGGGTCCGGCGCCGCCGGATCCAGGAACATGCCGGCCAGATGCGCCTCGATATGGTTGACGCCCCAGACCGGCTTGCCCAGGACCTGCCCCAGCGCGCGAGCGCCCGACAGCCCGATCAGCAGCGAGCTGACCAGCCCGGGCCCGTGCGTCACCGCAATGGCGTCCAGGTCCGCCCACGAAACCCCCGCCCGCTCCACAGCCCCGGCCGCCACCACGGGAAAGGCGCCGACGTGCTCGCGCGAGGCGATTTCCGGCACCACCCCGCCATAGGGCCGGTGGCTGGCGATCTGGCTGTGCACGACCGAGGACAGCACCTCGCGGCCGTCGCGCACCACCGCCGCCGCGGTCTCGTCGCAGGAGGATTCGATGCCCAGGAGAAGCATGCCGCCGCGCGGGGCGCTACCGCTTCTGATAGACCAGAATGCCGCGAAGCATGTCGGCCGCGCGCTCGAGCTGCGGATCGGTCACGTTGTCCAGATCCACCTCTTCCGCCGGCAGCGCCGGCAGCGCGGGAATCTCGGCGCCCTCTTCGTCCACCCAGCCCTCGTCGGACAGCGCCGCCTCTTCTTCCCCGTCGCCGTTCTTTTCCTCGGCCTTGTTGCGCGCCAGCAGGATGTTGCGCCAGTTCTCGGCGGACATCGGCACCACGATGTCCGGCTCGATGCCGTTGTCATGGATGACCCGCTCGCTGGGGGTGTAGTACTTGGCGGTCGTCAGCCGGATGGCCGTGCCGCCGTCCTGCGGCAGCACGCTCTGGACGGACCCTTTGCCGAAACTCTTTTCGCCGACCAGGATCGCGCGCTGGTTGTCCTGCAGGGCCCCGGCCACGATCTCCGACGCGCTGGCGCTGAAGCCGTTGATCAGCACCGCCATCGGCACGCGGGGAAACGTGTCACGGGCCCGGGCGCGGTAAGAGCGCTCCATCCGGTTGTCGCGGCCGCGCGTGAACACAACCAGGTCGCCCCGCCGCAGGAACTTCTGCGCCACCTCGACGGCCGCCGTCAGCAGCCCGCCCGGGTTGCTGCGCAGGTCGAGCACCAGGGCCCTGGCCCCCTGCTCTTCGAGCGTGTCCAGCGCGGCCTGCAGATCGTCGGCCGTGCTCTCGCCGAACTGGAGCATCCGCACGTAGCCGATGCCGCCGTCCAGCATGCGCGCGTCCTTGATGCTGGGCACGTTGATCACCGCCCGCTCCAGCTCGAATTCCTTCAACAGCTGGATCTTGGGGCGGAACACCTTGATCACGACTTTGGTCCCGGGCTCGCCGCGCAGTTTCTT
>JAHDSS010000314.1 GCA_018432565.1 Kiritimatiellia bacterium | reverse complement strand
TCATGAACTCATGAAAATGGAGAGGGGGATAAGCAGGAAAACAGGAAACGCAAGAAAACAAGACAGGCTAAGAGCAATCCCGGAAATGAATTAGGTCGAAAAACGTGCACAAAAAAGACGAAGTGGCCAGATAGTAGTACGAATCGGGACAGGGGGGGAAGAGGGGGCGGAGGCGCCAACACCGACGGGGGTCGAAAGGGCTCAGGGGGTGAAGAGATCGCCGCGATGGAGGCAGTCGGCGAGGCGGGTGTAGGTGTCGAACAGTTTTCCGCGCGTGGGGCGTCGTCCGGCGCTGGTCAGGAGGCGGCGGGCGAGGGTGCCGTGGCGGAGGATGAATTCGATGGCGGGGCGCCAGGAGGCATTCGGCGGGGCGACGCGGTCGAGGAGGGCATGGAGGACATCGCGGGCGGAAGCGGCGCGCACGCGGGGGAGGCCGAGGGCGGCGAGATAGCGGCGGTCGGCGATGACGGACTGTTCGGCGTTTTGGACGGCGCCGAGGAAGAGGGTTTGGAGGTCGGCGACGCGCTGGTTTTTCTGGAGGGGGAGGGGGGCGAGGGATTCATCGACGAGGTGTTTCAGGATTTCGACGATGAACTGGAGGATGGCGAGGTCGGCGGCGGGGCATTCCTGGATATCGAGGAGGCGGATCTCGATGGTGCCGCGGGAGAAGCGGGCGATGGCGCCGCGGGCGTTGGTCCATTCGGGTTCGAGGATGCCGTCGGGGTCGAGGGGGGCGAGGTCGCGGGCGATGCGGTCGAAGATTTGGGATTGGTAGCGGGCCTGCGAGGGGATCCATTCGGGGACGGTGCGGCCGGTGATGGAGGGGATGCGGTCGCAGTTATGGCGGTAGGCTTCCAGGCGCATGTCGAGGCAGGGGGCGCGGCGGCCTTCGAGGTAGGGGGAGCTGGCGGCGAGGGCGGGCAGGAGGGGGAGAATCAGCCGGATGGCGGTGTGGAGACGGTTGAATTCGGCGTCGCCGCGGAAGGGGAGGTTGAGGTGGGTGGACTGGAGATTGGACCAGCCGTGGCCGCGGCAGTCGAAGAGTCGGTTGAAGGTTTCGTAGATGGTTTTGTCGCCGTGGGGCCAGAGGCGGGTTTCGCGGTGGGGATCCATCCAGGGGTGCATGGCGGAGGGGAGCAGGCGGGCTTCGTGGTCGCGGAGCATGTCGTTGAGAGCGCGGACGTCGGCCTGGAAGAGAGCGGCGAGGCCGTCGAGAGCGGGGGAGGGGCCGTCGGTTTTCATTTCGAGGACGTGGAGAACGAGCTCGTTGGACCAGCGGACGGCGCCGTGACGGACTTCGTTTTTGCGGGCGGGGCCGACGGCGTGGATGAGGCGATCGGCGATGGGCAGGATGTCGAGAGTGTCGGCATTGACGATCATGTATTCGAGTTCGACGCCGTAGCGTTCGAACAGGGAGAAGGGCGGGCGGGTCATAGGGCTGTTCTCAGGTGGATTCGAGGCGGCGGCGGAAGGA
Source organism: Kiritimatiellia bacterium (assembly GCA_018432565.1). Taxonomy (GTDB): domain Bacteria; phylum Verrucomicrobiota; class Kiritimatiellia; order CAIQIC01; family Lenti-01; genus JAAZFE01. The sequence goes on along the minus strand of JAHDSS010000314.1, from coordinate 9,515 downwards.
GGCCATGACGGTGTCGTAGAGGGCGTCCTTGAGGACATGGTCTTCGATGCCGGATTCGATGCTGGGGTTGTCGTTGACTTCGATGACCACGGGGCGGTCGCCGAGCATCTTGACGTCCACGCCGTAGAGGCCGTCGCCGATGGCGTGGGCGGCCTTGAGGGCGGTCTGGACGACATCGGGGGGGGCGTCGGCGACGGGGAGGGTGTCGCAGCGTCCGAAGCGGGCGGAGCCTTTCTTGGAGTGGTCGTAGATCTGCCAGTGGCCGCGGGCCATGTAGTAGCGGCAGGCGTAGAGGGGCGCGCGGTCGAGGATGCCGATGCGCCAGTCGAACTCGGTGGGGACGAATTCCTGGGCGATGATGAGATCGGACTTGTCGAGCAGGGCGTCGATGGCGGCTTCGTATTCCTCGCGGGTCTTGACCTTGACGACGCCCTGGGAGAAGGAGGAGTCGGGCTGCTTGAGGATGCAGGGGAGGCCGAGCTGCATGAGGACGAGGTTTTTGTTGTCCTTGTGGACGATGACGGTTTTGGGGGCGGGGACGTGGTTGCGCTCGAAGGATTCGGCCAGGAAGACCTTGTTGGCGCAGCGGACGATGGAATCGGGGTCGTCGATGACGACGAGACCTTCGGACTGGGCGCGCCGGGAGAAGCGGAAGGTGTAGTTGTTGACGACGGTGGTGGAGCGGATGAAGAGCGCGTCGTATTCGGCGAGGGAGCCGTAGTCGTCGCGGGTGATGAGTTCGGCCTCGATGGACTGGTCTTCGGCGGCGCGGATGAAGCGCTGGAGGGCCTTGGGATCGGAGGGGGGGGTGGGGTCGCCGGGATCGGCGAGGATGGCCATGGAGAAACGGGGCTGGATGCGGCGGCGGACCTGGAGATTGCCGCGCGAGAAGTATTCGCAGGCGAAGCGTTCGACGGTTTCCTGGTGTTCGGGGGGGACGGCGGCGCCGGAGATGGGGCTGATGTTGGAGAGGCTCCAGCGGTGGTCGGCGTCGCGCTTGAATTCGGCGCGGAGGAGGGGGGCGGGGAACATGTTGAAGAGCTGGCGGGCGAGGCGTTCGTAGCGCTTGGCGGTGTTCCGGGTGAAGTAGATCGACAGGGTGAAGGAGTCGGACTGGAGGGGGGCGAGGGATTTCTGGATGAGGTCGTCGAGGTCGGAGGAAATATCGCGGTAGATGGAGGAGGTTTTCAGGTCCTGGAGGGTGGTGATTTTGGGGATGGGGCGGTGGCCGCGGGCTTCGGCGAGGAGGGAGACATAATAGCCGGCGGACTGGTAGCGGTAGTGGCGGCAGAGGTTGTACACCCGGCAGTGGCGCAGGCGCTGGATCTGCGGATCGGTGAGGTATTGGCGGGCGGTGACGACCGTGGCGGAGGGAATGTGGAAGTTCCAGCGGTCGGGATTGTCGGTGACAAGGAGGATGTGGTTCATGGCCGGGGGGTGATGACGAGCAGGTTGGCGTCGTAGGTGAGCACGCCGAGCAGGATCGCATTGATCAGGCGGTCCATGGGCACGGCGTAGCGGGACTGGTTGGCGATGGGATTCCGGGCGTAGGGGTCGGCGATCTGCACGGTGCGCGCTTCGCGGTCGTAGCCGGTGAGCAGGACAAAGTGGCCTTCGGCCTCGCCGCCGAGATCGTCGTCGGCGTTGGTGGCGGGGTTGGAGCGGGCGTCGCGGTAGAGAAAGGTGGAGCTGAGGCCGGCCAACACGGGATGATTCTGGCGCAGGGGGCGGCGGAGCAGGGCGCCGCCGAGCACTTCCATGGAGACATCGCCGCCCAGTTCGCAGAATCGGATGTAGGCCTGGATGGCCTGGCGGAGCTTGGGCTTGTGGCGGCGCGGCAGGCTGGCGCGGAGCCTGGCGGCGAGTTCGGCGGGGCCGGAGGGAAACCAGGTGGGATCGAAGACGCGGAGATTCCAGGTGACCATGCGCACCTGGAATCCGTGTTCCAGCGCATGGTTGCCGAGCAACACGCCGAGCGTGCCGCCGCCGGGGACGGGGTCGATTTCGCGCAGGAGGCGGTCGAGGGGCATGTTCCGGCCGTAAAAGCGGTACAGGCCGTGCAGGCAGGTCGGCCCGCAGGATGTGTCGGTGGGCTGGGGCGGAAGTTCCAGGGGAATCCAGTTGGAATCCGCGGATGGCGGGGAGGGGGTTTTCACGGGTGGTGGGCGGAACGCGGCGGGGCGCCCGGCAGTGGCAGGATGTTGCGCGGAATCAAATCCTTGGTTGGTCCTGGGCCAGTCCCATCGGTCGCGCCACGGGTGCGGCTGAACTGGCATTGACGGTGGGGAGAATAGGGCGGGGCCGGGAGCGTGTCAATGGGGTCTGCAGTCGGGGTCTGCCGTTGGCCGTTGGCCGGCCTGCCCGGTGTCCCCCCCCCCATTTTCTTGGCCGTGGCGGATCCGCAGGCGACCCCGTGGATGCGAAAATCCGGCGGGAGGCGGGCGGAAAGAGCTCGAACCGGAGCAGAGGGCGCGGATTCGAAGGAAAAAACCGTGATAAATTTTCCAACCTGTGGAAAACTGGTTGGCCAAATCCGGAGGAGCATCCATGAGCAAGTCCATGATAGCGGGATTGCTGATCCTGGCGGCGTTTGTGATCGTGCTGATCATGACGCCGGGGTCGGTGACGGTGAATCTGTTTTCGATGAAGGTGACGTGGAAGACGTCCTATGTGCTGCTGGCGGCGGCGGGGGTCGGCGTGGCGGCGGGAGCGTTGCTGCGCAAATGAGCCGGATCGAGGAGCTGCTGGGGCGCGGGGTGAAGATCGCGGCGCCGGGGTCGGTGGAGATCGGCGACGAGGTGGAACCCGGGTGCATCGCGCCGGGCGTGGTGATTCACGCGGGGTGCAAGGTGTTCGGGGCGGGAACGAGCATCGGGCCGGGGTGCGTGCTGGGGCGGGAGGCGCCGGCGACGGTGGAGGACTGCCAGCTGGGGGAGGGGGTCCACCTGAAGGGCGGCTATTTCAGCGGGGCGGTGTTTCTGGACGGGGCGGCGATGGGGAGCGGGGCGCAGGTGCGGGCGGGGACGATCCTGGAGGAAGGCGCCGAGATGGCGCATACCGTGGGGCTGAAGCAGACGATCTTTTTTCCGTTCGTGGTGGGCGGCAGCCTGATCAATTTCTGCGACGCGCTGATGGCGGGGGGGCGCAGCCGCAAGGAGCACAGCGAAATCGGGTCGTCGTTCATTCATTTCAACTACACCCCGCACGGGGACAAGGCGACGGCGTCGCTGTTCGGGGACGTGCCGCGGGGGGTGATGCTGGACCAGGCGCCGATTTTCCTGGGCGGGCAGGGGGGGGTGGCGGGGCCGGTGCGGATGGAATACGGCACGGTGCAGGCGGCGGGGCTGGTGTCGCGCAGGGATGTGCCGGAACCGGGGCGGCTGGTGGTGCCGGAAGCGCCGGCGGCGGGGGTGCGGCCTTACGGCACCGGCTACCGGTCGGTGGCGCGGGTGGTGCGCAACTGCATGATCTACATCGGCAACATCGCCGCGCTGCAGGCGTGGTATGAACAGGTGCGCCGGCCGCTGCTGGAGCGGACACCGCACGGGACGGCCTGCCTGGCGGGGGCGCGGAAGCAGCTGGCGGCGGTGCGCAAGGAATGCATGAAGCGCCTGGAGGCGGTGGTGGAGCGGATCGCGCAGGAGGACCGGTCGGCGCTGGACGGGGCGCTGCGGGCGGAGCACGAGGCGCTGTGCGCGGGCTGGCCGGAGGCGAAGGAGCGGCTGGCGGCGGCGGGCGACGCGGACTGCCCCGAAAAGGCGGAGTTTCTGGCGGCCTGGGAGGCGGCCAGGGAAGAGAAATATGTGGAGCGCGTGCGCGGGTTGCCGCCGGAAGCGAAAGCCGCCGGCACGGCGTGGCTGCAGCAGATCGTGAAAAGCGCCGGTTTGCCGGCATAACAACAGTCAGGAGCGGAACCATGGGCGAGAAGAAACTGTTTGGAACCGATGGCGTGCGCGGGGTGGCCAACCGCGAACCGATGATGGTGGAGATGGCGGTGAACCTCGGGCGCGCGGTGGCGCATGTGCTGATGGAGCGCAAAGGCGGCAAGCGTCCGCGCGTGGTGATCGGCAAGGATACGCGTCTGAGCGGCTACATGCTTGAAAACGCCCTTGTGGCGGGGCTGTGCTCGATGGGCGGCGACGCGCTGCTGGTGGGTACGCTGCCGACGCCGGGCATCGCCGTGCTGACGATCGACCAGAAGGCGGATGCCGGCTTCGTCATTTCGGCGTCGCACAATCCCTATCAGGACAACGGCATCAAGCTGTTTTCCCGCGACGGCTTCAAGCTGCCGGACGAGGAGGAGGCGGCGATTGAAGAGCTGATGGCCGGCGACACCCTCACGGGTCTGCTGCCGCTGGCGGCGGGAATCGGCAAGTCGTTCCGGGTGGAGGATGCCCTGGAGCGCTATGTGGCATTCTGCCTGGGAACCTTCCCGGACGATCTGGACCTGAAGGGCATGCGGATCGTGCTGGACTGCGGCAACGGGGCCACCTACCGCGCGGCGCCGGCCGTGTTCAAGAAGCTGGGGGCGCACGTGACCACGCTGCACGACACGCCGAACGGATTGAACATCAACGCCCACTGCGGTTCGCAGCACACCGAGGCGCTGCGCGACCAGGTGCTGGCGGAGCGGGCCGACATCGGCCTGGCGTTCGACGGCGACGGCGACCGGCTGATCGTGGTGGATGAGACCGGCGTGGAGCTGTCGGGAGATCATATCCTGGCGATCTGCGCCAAGGACCTGAAGGCCCGCGGCGAATTGAAGGGCAATCTGGCGGTGGGCACGGTGATGAGCAATTTTGGCCTGCAGAAGACCATGCGCGAGCTGGGCATCGAGCTGGGGTGCAGCGCCGTGGGCGACCGGTACGTGCTGGAAATGATGAAGGAGAAAGGCGGCATCATCGGCGCGGAATCGTCGGGCCACATGATCTTTCTCGACAAGCACACGACGGGCGACGGCATTGTGTCGGCGCTGCAACTGCTGGCGGTGATGCGGCGGGCGAACCGGGAGGCTTCGGAACTGGCCTCGATCCTGACGCTGTCGCCGCAGTGCCTCGTAAACGTGGACGTGGCCAGCCGCCCCCCGCTGAAGGATCTGCCGGGCGTGCAGGCGGCGATTGCCGCGGCGGAAAAGGAACTGGGGCAGGACGGCCGGGTGCTGGTGCGCTATTCGGGCACCCAGAACATGTGCCGGGTGATGGTCGAAGGGCCGACGGAGGACATGACGACGCGGCTGACTCATGCCATCGCCGATGCGATGAAAAAGGAAATCGGCTGACCGGCAAAAGGGGTTCGCCGGATGGCCGCCAGGCAGGTGGATCACGAAGCCGCTTGACATGGCGCTCCCAATATGTATGTTATAAATAGTATGAATACATACTCTATATGACATACAAAAGGGCAAATCAGATGCAAGCTGTTGTGGCAGAGCGTGGACAGGTCACAATTCCGAAGCTGTTACGGGACCGATTAGGGATTAGGCCGCAGACGATATTGGAGTTTCAGGAAGATCACGGCCGCCTGATTGTGGAGAAGGCGTTGCCTGCTGATCCGGTGGCGCGGGTCATGGGCTGTCTGAAATTGGACGAGCCGACCGATCAGTTGATGGTTGAGTTGCGGGGAAATGGATGAAGACCGCGGTGGACACCAATGTGCTGATCGATGTGTTTCGTGACGACCCGGTGCATGGCCGGGCTTCTGCGGATGCCTTGCGCGGCTGCATGAAACAGGGATCGCTGATCGTCTGCGACGTGGTCTGGGCGGAGCTGAGTTCGCTGTTCGATCCGCCTTCCGCCTTGCGGGAGCGGATGGAGCTGTTGGGCATTCGTTTTGAGGCCATTGAAAAGGAAACCGCGGAACAGGCCGGGGCCCTGTGGCGTCAATACAGGCGGGCCGGCGGCACAAGGGAACGGGTCATGGCCGATTTTCTGGTTGGCTCGCATGCCGCCTGCCAGGCCCAGCGCCTGTTGACGCGGGATCGCGGATTTTATCGCCAGTCCTTTGCCGGATTGGAAATATTGGACCCCTCGACTTCGGCCGGATCGTAGGCGCTCCGTCAGCCGATGGATGGGGCGTTCACTCCGTTTTGGCTTTTCATTCGGGCAGGCGTATCCGAGAGTAACCGGAAATCGAATTCAAGGAAAGGAACAGCAGCATGCAGATGAGCAAGAGGTGGATGGCGGGGTGCCTGACGGCGTTCCTGGCGACGGCGGGGCTGGCCGAAATGAAGGTGGCGACGGTGGATCTCGACAAGGTGTTCACGGCGCATCCGAAGACGCAGGCCGCGGAGGCGGAGCTGAAAAAGGCCGAAGAGGCGGTCGAGGAGGAAATGGAACAGGTGGCGGAGGGGTTGCGCGCGCTGGAGGCGGACGTGACCAAGCTGCGCGAAGCGGCCCGCAGTCCGATGCTGAGCGACGAGGCGCGCGCGACGAAGCGCGCGGAGGCGGAGGACAAGCTGACGGAGCTGCAGGAGGCGCAGCTGCGCGCGCGGCGCACGCAGGAAACCAAGCTCAAGCAGCTGCGCGAGCAGTTGATGGCTTCGCGACAGGGGATCGTGGACGAGCTGCTGAAGGAAGTGGCGGCGTTTGCCGAGGCGGAAGGCTTCGACCTGGTGCTGGACCGGTCGGGGATGACCATGAACATGGTGCCCCTGGCGGTTTATTCCGCGCCGGAACTGGACGTGACCGAGCGGCTGATCGAACGGTTGAAGCCGTAGGGGAGGCGGGACGATGGTCACGCTGACCACGGGTGAATTGGCGGCCAGGCTGGACGCGGAGCTGGAGGGGGATGCCTCGGCGCCCGTGACGGGCGTGGCCGACCTGAAGGCGGCCCGCGCGGGCCAGGTCTCGTTCGCCGGCCATCCGAAGTATCTGCCGGCGGTGGCGGCGAGCGGAGCGACGGCGGTCATTGTGCCGAAGGCGGCGCAGGTCGAAGCGCCCCGCCCCGCGCTGCTGCGCGTGGCGGATGCCGATGCCGCGTTTGCGGCGGCCTGCGCGCTGTTTGCGCCCGAGCCGGTCATTCAGCCCCGCGGGGTGCATCCGCAGGCCTGGGTGTCGCCGGAAGCGAAGCTGGGGGCGGAGGTGTCTGTCGGCGCCTTTGCCGTTGTCGAGGCGGGGGCGGACATCGGGGACGGAACGACGCTGTATCCTCAAACGTACGTGGGCCACGGGGCAAAGCTGGGGCGCGACTGCCTGCTATATCCGCTGGCGAGCATCCGCGAGCGCTGCGTGCTGGGCGACCGGGTCATTCTGCATAACGGGGCGGTGATCGGCAGCGACGGATTCGGCTACACGGTGGATGCGCAGGGGGTGCGCACGAAGATCCCGCAGACGGGCATCGTGGTGCTGGAGGACGACGTGGAGATCGGCGCGAACGCGACCATTGACCGGGCGCGCTTCGGGGAAACCCGGGTGGGGAAGGGCACCAAGGTGGACAACCTGGTGCAGATTGCCCACAACTGCGTGATTGGCGACCATTCGGTGCTGTGTTCCCAGGTCGGACTGGCCGGCACGACCACGCTGGGCCGGCACGTGATCTGCGCAGGCCAGGCGGGGCTGGCGGGTCACCTGACGATCGGCGACGGCGCGGTGATCGGCGCCCAGGCGGGGGTGCCCAAGGACCTGCCGGGCGGCCAGATGTACCTGGGGGCGCCGGCCGTGCCCCGGCTGGAGTTCGGCAAGTCGCTGGCGCATGTCGCCAGCCTGCCCAAGCTGAAGGACAAGCTGAAGGAGTTGGAAAAGCGGCTTGCCCGGCTGGAACAGGCCGGGGAGTCGACATGACCGTCCCTGAGATTCAAGAGTCAAGGGCTGACCCTAACGGAAGATGACGATGACGTTAACGAACGAGTCGGAACAGCAGATCGAGAAACTGGCCGGGCAGACCCAGGAAGGCTTCCTGGACAATATCACCGGGGCGTTTTTCCGCAGAATCGACTGGGCGGCCTTCTGGATCGTGCTGGCGGTTTCGTTCGGCGTGTATTTCTACACGCTGGCGCCGACGCTGACGCTGGAGGATTCGGGGGAACTGGCGGTGGCGTCGGACTATCTCGGGGTGCCGCATCCGCCGGGGTATCCCATCTGGACGCTGCTGACGTGGTTTTTCCAGTGGGTGTTCCACTGGGGGACGTATAACGGGCATCCGAACCCGGCGTGGTCGGTGGGGCTGGCTTCGGCGGCGGCGGGGGCGGGGGCGTGCGCGCTGCTGGCGCTGCTGATCAGCCGTTCGGGCGCGGATCTGCTGCGCAGCGTGCCGGAGCTGAAGGAGCGGATCGGGTTCCGGGCGGAGAACCTGGTGTGTCTGATCGCGGGGATTTCGGGCGGGCTGCTGCTGGCGTTCAGTCCGGTGCTGTGGTCGCAGAGCGTCATTGTGGAAGTGTACAGCCTGAATGCATTCTTCCAGATGGCGGTGCTGCTGCTGATCTACATGTGGATGTGCCGGCCGAAGAGCGACACGCTGCTGTACCTGGCGGCGTTTCTGTTCGGGCTGGGGCTGACCAATCACCAGACGCTGCTGTTTCTGGGGCTGGCTCTGGCGCTGGCCGTGGTGCTGAAAGAAGCGGTCCTGTTCCGGGATTACGCGCTGGCGATCCTGCCGATCGGCGTGGCGTTTATTCTGGCGGCCAAGGGCATTCTGCTGTTCGCCCCGCCGGAGGCGTTCATGGAGCTGGGGGGGGCGGACGGCGCGCTGTGGAAGTGGTCGAAGGGTCCCGACAGTCCGGCGTTCTGGGTGTACAACTATCTGTTCCTGGCCGTGCCGGTGGCGCTGGCGATCGGCAGTTCGACCAAGGGCCGCAAGACCTCCATTCGCGCGGCGTATGCGGGGCTGGGGGCGGCGGCGATCTACCTGCTGGCGGTGGCGGGCTACGCCTTTTTCGCGTCGGAAGGGGCGAAGGCGGCCCCCGGATATACGCCATGGCTGTGGAGCGCGGTGTCGCCGGATGCCGCCGGGCGCGCGGCCTCGCCGTTTGCCGAGTGGGTCTGGGGGGCGGGCGGGCCGGGATTCAGCGCCGTCCTGCTGCTGCGGATTCTGCTGCTGATGCCGATTCCGCTGGCGTTTCTGGCCCTGCCGCATGCGCGGACCGTCAGCGTATCCATCCTGCTGGCGGAGCTGGGCGTGGCATTCTACCTGTACCTGCCGATCGCCTCCGAGCAGAACCCGCCGATGAACTGGGGCTATGCGCGGACATGGGAGGGCTTCATGCACGCGGTGACCCGCGGGCAGTATGAAGCCATCGTGCCGACGGACATCTTCAGCGAGAAATTCATCCAGCAGCTCGGGGCGTACCTGAGCGACCTGCGCGGACAGTTTTCGCTGCCGGTGGCGGTGCTGGGATTCCTGCCGTTCTGCGCGTGGGGGCTGACGGCGGCCGGCCGGCGCCGGTCGGCGTTCGTGGCGGCGCTGGGGCTGGTGCTGGCGTCGTCGGCGCTGATCGTGCTGGAGACGGCGACGGGCTGGGGATGGGTGGAGGGGCTGTACCGCCTGCTGATCGCGCCGATCCTGCTGATGGCGGGCTGGGG
>JAHDSS010000492.1 GCA_018432565.1 Kiritimatiellia bacterium | reverse complement strand
TGGTGTGCCTGGCGGGGGTCGAACCCACAACCTTTAGCTCCGGAGGCTAACGCTCTGTCCAATTGAGCTACAGGCACGGCCGGATATCGTCTCCGCAGACACTACGGCCCGCCCCCCCTCCCGGCAAGAGAAAAAGCGCGCCCGCCCCGCCGTTCACCGGTTTTTATGCATCAGCGCAAACCCGATGGCCTGGCAGCCGAGCACGGGGATCCACGGAATCAGGTCCGGCCGCCACTGGGGAAAATCCACCAGGGCGTCGGACAGGATAATGAACAGATAAAAGAGAAAAAACAGCACCAGGGCCATGCCGATGCCGATGGACGACTCCTTGCGGTGGGAGCGGATGCCCAGCGGAATGGCCATCAGGGCGAACGAAAAGCAGGACAGGGCCAGCGCGAGGCGCTGGCTGGCCTCGACCGCCATCTTGGCGCGCATGCGCGGCACGTTTTGCTCCCGGATGTCCGGAAACACCCGGCGGATGTGCTGGATGGCATGCACCAGCTCGGTAAACACCATGTCGGAGGGTTTCTTGCTGATCTTCGACTTGGTCAGCATTTCCCGCAGATCGAGGGTGATCGGATAGCTGTCGGCGCTGAGCATCCGGGCCTTGGCCAGGTCGGTGGGATCGTCCTTGTCGTACTCCGTCAGCCGGACCTGCTCCAGCGAGATGTTCATCACGCGGGTTTCGGGGTGGTACGCCACCTGTCCGGCCCGGGCGCGCACCTCGGCGCGCGTGGCGTCCTTGTCGAACTGGATCAGGATGATATCCTCGATGCGGGAGCCGGAGCGCTTGCCGATATAGACCTTCACGCCCGGGAAGTCGCTGATGAAGCGGCCCTCGTCGAGCAGGGCCAGGGGATCCTCCTCGCCGAGTTCGCGCAGCATCTGGCGGCGGGCGAAATGGCTGCGGGGCGACAGGTTCGCATTCAGGTACAGACAGATCCCGGACAGCAGAACGGATCCCAGCAGGATGGGCGCCGCCATCTGCCAGAGACTGACGCCGCAGGATTTCATGGCCGTGATCTCGCCGTCGGCCGACAGCCGTCCGAAGTGCAGCAGCACCGTCGTCAGCAGGCTCATCGGAATCACGAACGACAGCGTGAAGGGAATGTTGAGCGCGAAGATCTTCAGGATCAGCGGCCCTGAAATGCCCCGGGCCATGTAGTCGATGGCCTTCACCACGGCCCCGACATACATCACGAAGGTCAGCACCGCCAGCGTCAGCAGGAAATGCTTGAGAAAATCCCAGAGCATGTAGCGGTTGAGGACGCGGATCATGCGGGGGCGGTCCTCCTCCGGCGGGCCGCTTCAACGGTGTTGCGCAGCAGCATGGCAATGGTCATGGGTCCGACGCCGCCGGGCACGGGGGTGATCGCGCCCGCCACGTCCCGGAGCCCGTCGAAATCGGTATCGCCCGCCAGCCGGTACCCCGAGGCTCTGGAAGCGTCCGGCACGCGGTTCACCCCGACATCCACCACCACGGCGCCCGGCCGGATCATGTCCGCCGTCAGCGTACCCGGCCGGCCGGCGGCCACCACGACCACATCCGCCCCGCGGGTGTGCCGGGCCAGGTCGTTCGTGCGCGTATGGCACAGGGTAACGGTGGCATCCACGCCCTTCTGCGAGAGCAGAACGGACAGGGGCCGGCCGACAATCTGGCTGCGGCCGATCACCGTGACGGCGGCGCCGGACAGCGGGATTTCCGCGCGGCGCAGAATTTCGATCACGCCGGCCGGCGTGCAGGGCACGAAGGCGGGAAGTCCCAGCACCATCCGGCCGATGTTCACCGGGTGGAAGCCGTCCACGTCCTTGGCGGGGTCCATGGCCTCGATCACTTCGCGCTCGATCGAGGAATCCGGCAGCGGCAGCTGCACCAGAATGCCGTCCACCTCATCGTCTTCGTTCAAGGCCCGGACCGCCGACAGGATGTCCGCGCGGCCGGCTGAAGCAGGCAGGGTGATTTCACGCGAGCGGATGCCCGCCGCCGCGCAGGCCTTCTCCTTGGCAGTGACATAGGACCGGGAGGCCGGATCCTCCCCCGCCAGCACCACGGCCAGCCCCGGCGCGCGCCCGGTTTCGGCGTGCAGCGCCGCCGCCTCGGCGGCGATTTCCGCGCGCAGTTCGGCAGCCAGGCTTTTTCCATCCAGGATGCGGGCGGTCACACCGGCCTCCTTCTCAAAAGCGATACCGGGCCGTCACGTGAAGCGTTGTGCTGTCAAACCAGTCCGCGCGGGCGCCGAATGACACATTCTCGAGCAGCCACAGCTCCGCGCCGGCCACCGCGCCCAGGCTTTCCGACTCTTCGAAATCGCGCCGGGTATCCCCGGCCTCCCAGGTGCCATCGATATCGGAGAAGGCCGGTCCCGCATACAGGCGCAGGCTGTGGAATTCCGACATGTAGAAGTTGCGGGAATTGTGGGCAAATGTCAGGTGGTAATCCAGCGGCAGCATCACCAGGATTTCCGTCCATCGAATCTCGCCGGCGCCCTTGTCATCCGTGGTGCGATGAGCGATCTGGGCGTCCAGCGGAATGGTAAAACGCCAGGACTTCTCCGGGTGGTCCCCGTGGAACTGCCACAGGTTCCATTTGGCCCCGAGCAGTCCTCCGGCGCCGGCGCCCGGACGCGGATTCAGGAGGTCATCCACCCGGGCCCTGGACACGCCGGTCTGGCCGTAGAGCTGCAGCCATGGAGCGACTGAAAACCCCAGGAACACGTCCGCCACATCTCCCTGCAACCGGGATTCACGGACATCCATCTCCACGGTGCGGGACACATGCGCGTAGGCCAGTCCCGCCTGCCAGCGGGACGCGTCCGACAGTGTCACCATCGCGACGGGTGCGGAGGCATCCTCGCGTTTTTCCCACTGCCCCTGCGCCGCCGGCAGCAGCGCCGCCAGCATCAGTCCGCCCGCCATCAGCCTCTTCATGCGTCCGTCCCTTCCGCCGGCGGCTCCGGCGCGGTCCCCTCGCCGGGGGCCGGTTCTTCCTCTTCCATCGGCTCCACCGGCGTGGCGCTCATCACCACGTCGTCCTCGGCCAGGTTGATCAGCTTGACGCCCTGGGCGGAGCGGCCCGTGATCCGCACGCCGTCCACGGGCACCCGGATCATCGTGCCGTTGCGGGTCACGATCATCATGGCGTCGTCCCCGTGCACGCCGAAGGCCGTGACCAGGTTGCCGGTTTTCTCGGTCAGCACATTGGCGATCAGCCCCTTGCCGCCGCGTTTCTGCACGCGGTATTCGCTGAAAAGCGTGCGCTTGCCGAACCCGTTCTCGGTCACCGTCAGCAGCATGGCGTCCGGATGAATCACCTCGACGCCCTCGACCGCATCGCCCTCGCCGAGGGCGATGCCGCGCACGCCGCCGGTGGCGCGACCCATCGGCCGCACATCGGATTCGCGGAAGCGGATGCCCATGCCGAGGCGCGTCACCAGCAGGATGTCGTCGGCGCCCGTGGTCAGCTCCACCCCGATCAGGCGGTCGCCCTCCTCGATGTTGATGGCGATGATGCCCGCCGCGCGCACGTTCTGGTAGGCGTCGAGATCCGTCTTCTTCACCGTGCCCTGTTCGGTGGCAAAGAACAGGTGCTTGTCCGGATCGAATCCGCGCACCGGGATGATGGCGGCGATCTTCTCGGCCCCGCTGATGTTCAGCACGTTCACCAGGGCTTTTCCGCGCGAGGTGCGCGGGCCCTCCGGGATCTCGTAGGCTTTTTTGAAGTACATCCGTCCCTGCTCGGTGAAGAACAGCATCCAGTCGTGGGCCGAGCAGTTGAAGACGTGTTCGACATAGTCGTCGTCCTTCGTGTTCATCCCGGCGATGCCCTTGCCACCGCGCTTCTGCTCGCGGTACACGCTGGTGGGCGTGCGCTTGATGTAGCCGCCGTGCGACAGGGTGATCACGCTGTCCTCGTCCGCCACGAGGTCTTCCATGTTGATTTCGCCCTCGTCGGCGACGATATCGGTCAGCCGGGCGTCGGCGTAGGCGGCGCGCATCTCGGCCAGGTCGGCTTTCATCACGCCGAAGAGCTTGGCGTCGTCGGCCAGCAGTTCCTTCAGGTAGGCGATGCGGTCCTGGAGGGCCTTGTATTCCGCCTCGATCTTGCCGCGTTCGAGCCCGGTCAGCTGGTAGAGGCGCATGTCGAGGATGGCGTTCGCCTGCAGCTCGCTCAGGCCGAAGCGGCCGATCAGCTGCACCCGCGCCTCGTCGCGATGGCTCGACGCCCGGATGATGCGGACGACCTCGTCGAGGTTGTCCAGCGCGATCAGCAGGCCTTCGAGAATGTGCGCGCGGGCCTCGGCCTCGCGCAGCTCGAATCGCGTCCGGCGCGTCAGCACCTCGAACCGGTGCTCGATGTAGCACGTCATCAGATCCTTGAGGTTCATCACCTTCGGCCGGCCGTGATCGATCGCCAGCAGGATCGCCCCGAAGGTCGTCGCCAGCTGCGTCTGCTTGTACAGGTTGTTCAGCACCACCTGGCCGATCGCGCCGCGCTTGAGCTCCACCACCACCCGGATGCCGTCCTTGTCGGACTCGTCGCGCAGGTCGCTGATCCCGTCGATCTTCTTCTCGTGCACCAGGTCGGCGATTTTCTCGATCAGCGCCGCCTTGTTCACCGCGTAGGGGATTTCGGTGATGAGGATCCGCTCGCGGTCGTTCTTCCACTCCTCCACCTCCGCCTTGCCGCGCAGCTTGAGGTGGCCCCGGCCCGTTTCGTACATGGAGCGGATCGGCGACAGCCCGCACAGCGTGCCGCCGGTCGGGAAGTCGGGCCCCTTCACATGCTGCATCAGGTCGGCAACGGTCGCCTCGGGATGGTCGATCAGATGGATCACGCCGTCAATGATTTCGCCGGCGTTGTGCGGGGGAATGTTGGTGGCCATGCCGACGGCGATGCCCGTCGAGCCGTTGATCAGCAGGTTGGGCAGCCGCGCCGGCAGCACTTTCGGTTCCTGCAGCTTTTCGTCGTAGTTCGGCTGCATCTCGACGGTGTCTTTGTCAATGTCCGCCAGCAGATCCTCGGCCGCCTTCTTCAGCCGGCACTCCGTGTAGCGGTAGGCCGCCGCCGGGTCGCCGTCGATGCTGCCGAAGTTGCCCTGCCCGTCAATCAGCAGGCAGCGCGTCGAGAACGCCTGGGCCATGCGCACCAGGGTGTCGTACACCGCCGAGTCGCCGTGCGGATGGTACTTGCCGATGACGTCGCCCACCACGCGCGCGCACTTGATGTAGGGCCGGCTGTGAATATAGCCCCCCTCGCGCATCGCAAACAGAATGCGCCGGTTGCCGGGCTTGAGCCCGTCTCGCGCGTCCGGCAGCGCCCGGCCCACGATCACCGACATCGAATAGTCAATGTAGGCCCGCTGCATCTCCTCTTCGAT
>JAHDSS010000551.1 GCA_018432565.1 Kiritimatiellia bacterium | reverse complement strand
TGCGCCGGAGCCCATGCTGGACGACCGCGAGGGCACCGAGCGGCTCTGGCGCGAGGCGATGACCCTGGCGGCCATCCAGCATCCGAACATCCTGACCATCCATGACTTCGGCGTGGACGACGAAGGCCCGTACGTCATCACCGAATTCGTGGACGGCGAGACGCTGGACCGGGCGGTCGAGCGGGAACCGTTCGACCGGGAGGCCTTCGCCGAGGCCGCCCAGCAGATTCTGGAAGGGCTGATTGCCGCGCACCAGGCGGGCCTGATCCATCGCGACCTGAAACCGCAGAACATCATGCGAACGCGGCTGCCCAGCGGCGCCTGGCAGTACAAGATCCTCGACTTCGGACTGGCGCGGTTCGTCACCCGCCCGACGGTGCAAAGCCTGGAGGGCAACACGAGCATCTACGGCTCGATCCTCTACATCGCGCCCGAGCAGCTCCGCCACCAGCCGCTGGATGTCCGCACGGACATCTATGCGTTCGGCTGCCTGTGCTACTACATGCTGGCGGGGCGCAACGCGATTGACGGCGACACCATTCCCGACCTGATCGCGCGCCATCTCGAGCATGCGGTCAAGCCGCTGGCAGAATGGCGCCCGGATCTGCCGGCCGGCCTGTGCGAGTGGGTCATGAAGGCCCTGTCGTTCGATCCCGCGGACCGCTTTCCCTCGGCGGCGGCGGCGCTGGCGGCGCTGGGCCAGGCGCTGCCGGGCTCGATCCGGAAAACCACCGTGCGCATCCCCCTGCCGGGCCAGGCGCCGACGACGCCGCCCCCCCCGCCCGTCGCTCCGCCGCCCCGCCCGCCGCGCCCGCGCAAGGGCCCGGCCAAAGCCGCCGCCGCGCCGTCGGCGTGGATTCGCTGGGCGCCGGCCGCCGCCGCGCTCCTGCTGGTGGCCGCCGCCATCGCCGTCCTGGTCTGGCACCGCCGGGCGCCGGCCAGCGACGACCCCGACACCATCCGCTATGTCACGATCGAGGCCGAATCGCCCACCGATGCCACCATCGTGGAATCCTTCATCACGGTCTGGCCTCGCGATATCGCCCCGGAGCGCCGACCGCTGGTCCAGCACTACTTCGAACAGCTCCGCGACCTGCCCGAACACAAGTGGGGCAGCGTCGGCTACGTGCTCGAAGCCCTGGCCCAGATCCAGTTCGACGCGCGCCTCGACCCGGAGGAATTCACCACGCTCTGCAACCTCACCTACCACGACACCAGCATGCGTACGCTGGGCGAACTGGATGTCGTGATCTGGAACCGGAAGGAAAACCGCGCCGAAACCGCCTTTGAAGCCGCCGTATCCGACCAGCTTCACCGCAAGGCCGTCCCGAGCCGCAACCAGATCGCCCGCTTTGGACGGGCCCTGGAAAAAGGCGAGGTGTTCCGCATCCTCTGTCCCACCGACGACACCCGGACCTTGACGCCGGAACAATTCAAGCGCACCCGCCTCGAAATCCTCGGCAACCAGGGCGCGATCGCCGCCGGATTCGACGCCGAAGTGGACATCACCCGCCCCGAGGTCAATTTTCTCCAGCGCAAGCTGATCGACTGGCGCAAGGCCTGGAAGACCCGCGAAGGCCCCTTTGCGGAGTAAGCCGCCATGATCGTGGTCAGCTGCCGGCGGCACTTTGATTCCAACCGGCGCCTGGCTCCGGCCCTGCAGGTCCGCGAATATCCCGACCCGGCCCGGTCCGGCGACTGGCGGGCGGCGACGCTGGACGACCTGATCGGGCGCGCGGCGGGCCGCCGCGTGTGCGTCCTGGTCCACGGCTACAACAACGCCCTGTCCGCCATCCTCGAGGCCTACGGGGAGTTGCACGGGCGCATGGCGGACGCCGGCCTGACCGGCCCGGACGGCTACGGGCTGGTGGCGGGCTTTGCCTGGCCGGGGTTCACCGGGCCGGAATATCCCGCCGCCCGAGCCACGGCCAACCGCGCCGGCCTGCATCTGCGCGCCCTGCTGCAGCCGCTCGCCGCCGCGGCCGCCGCCGTGGATGTCGAAGCCCATTCCCTCGGCGCGCGGGTCGCCCTGTCCGCCCTGCGGAAGCAAGACGCCGTGCGCATCGGCTGTCTGCGGCTGCTGGCGGCGGCGGTGGATTACTCCATTCTCGACCCGGGCCGCGTGTTCCATTCGTCGCTCGAGTCCTGCGCCCGTGCCGTGGTGTATCATTCCCGGCGCGACCGCACCCTGCGGCGGGCCTATCCGGTCGGCGACCTGGCCGACGGCATCCAGCAGGCGCTGGGCTGCATCGGACCGCGCCGGCCGGCACGCGCCCTGGCGGCCTGCCCGAACCTCTACATCGTCGATTGCACGGCGGCGGTCGGCGACGACCACAGCGGCTACCGCAAGTCCGCGGCCTGCCTGGCGCACTGGCGCCGCCTGCTGGCCGGCGCCCCCCTGCCCCGCACGGAGACCCTCGCCCCGTGAGCGATCCGCGCGAACTCTTCGACCTCTACGATGCGCGGGAATACCGCGTGATCGGCCGGGCCTCGCGCGGCGAGTGCCATGGCAATCCCGCGCTGGTGCACGCCGTGGCCCGCGTCCATGTTGTCGACCGCGCGGGGCGCCTCCTGCTGCAGAAGCGCTCGGGCGCCAAGGACATCCAGCCCGGCCGATGGGATACCGCCGTCGGCGGGCATCTGCAGCCGGGCGAAGACGCCGAAACCGCCGCCCGGCGAGAAATGCTCGAGGAACTGGGCGTGGCGCCGGGACGGCTGGCCTTCCTGCATCGCTTCCTGTGGCGCACGGGGATGGAATCGGAGTGGGTCACCACCTATGCCGCCCGCCATGACGGCCCCTTTGCGCCGGACCCCGGCGAAGTGGACGAAGTCCGCTTCTGGACGCGGGAGGAAATCGCCGGCGCCCTCGGTTCCGGGCGGCTGACGCCGGCCTTCGAGGACGAATACGCCCGGCTGGAGGCGCGCGGCTTCCGGCTCCCGCCGGCCTGACGTCCCGCGGCGCAGCTACCAGCGCGGCCGGTCGGCCAGCAG
>JAHDSS010000130.1 GCA_018432565.1 Kiritimatiellia bacterium | reverse complement strand
GTCGGTGAACTGCTCGTTGCGGGCGGCCAGGCGCAGGAGATCGAAGGTGTAGGAAGGCATATCCACGTTGCCGGAGTGGCAGACGACGACGGAGGCGCCGACCTCGGCGGCGAAGCGGAGGGTGCGGGAAATGTGGATGACGGCGTATTCGCGTTCGCGGCGGTCGGCGGAGGCGGGGGTGTAGAGTTCGGGGTGGGGGCGGGGGGCGCCGACGGGGACGGGGCAGAAGTTGTGGACGCTGTCCACGCGGACGGCCCTGGATTCGATCATGGCCTTGACGCCGGGGATGAGTTCGGCGCGCAGGTCGTAGCCGAGTTCGAGGCGGTCGATCCCCAGTTCGAGGATTTCCTCGACGAGGGTCTGGCCGTCGTGGTGGCGGCCGGCGTTCCAGCGGGTGCTGAGGGCGAGGGGAATCATTCGCCGGCCTGGGCCTGGATGGCGGTGATGGCGACGGTGTTGACGATGTCCACGACGGTGCAGCCGCGGGAGAGGTCGTTGACGGGCTTGCGCAGGCCCTGCATGACGGGGCCGATGGCGACGGCGCCGGCGGAGCGCTGGACGGCCTTGTAAGTGTTGTTGCCGGTGTTGAGGTCGGGGAAGATGAAGACGGTGGCGCGGCCGGCGACCTTGGAGTCGGGCATTTTGGTGCGGGCGACGTCGGCGTCGATGGCGGCGTCGTACTGGATGGGGCCTTCAATGGGCAGGTCCGGGGCCATGGAGCGGGCGAGTTCGGTGGCTTCGCGGACGCGTTCGACGTCGGCGCCGCCGCCGGAGGAGCCGGTGGAATAGGAGAGCATGGCGACGCGCGGCTCGATGCCGAAGGTTCGGGCGGTCTGGGCGGAGGTGACGGCGATTTCGGCGAGCTGTTTGGCGTCGGGGTTGGGGTTGACGGCGCAGTCGCCGTACACGAGGACGCGGTCCTTGAGGCACATGAAGAAGACGGAGGAGACGATGGAGAAGCCGGGTTTGGTGCGGATGAACTGGAGGGCGGGGCGGACGGTGTGGGCGGTGGTGTTGACGGAGCCGGAGACCATGCCGTCGGCGAGGCCCTTGTACACCATCATGGTGCCGAAGTAGGAGACGTCGGACATGATGGTTTCGGCCATGTCGGGGGTGACGCCCTTTTCCTTGCGAAGCTCGTGGTAGGTTTCGACAAAGTCGCGGAAGTGGGGCGACTTGGCGGGCTGGAGGATGTCCACGCCGGGGAGGTTGAGGCCGAGGTGGGAGATTTTGGTGCGGATCCGCTGGACATTGCCGAGGAGGGTGATGTCGGCGATGCCGCGCAGGACGATCTGCTCGGCGGCGTAGAGGATGCGGTTTTCCTCGCCTTCGGGCAGGACGATGCGCTGGCGGGGCTTCTGGGCGCGCTGGATGAGGCCGAACTCGAACATCTTGGGGGTGACGACGGCGGTGCGGGCGGCGGAGAGCAGGCCGACGAGCCGCTGGGTGTCCACGTGGGACTCGAAGAGGGCGAGGGCGGTGGTGATTTTGCGGGTGGCGCCGGGGAAGATGCGCGAGTGCAGGCGGGAGACGGCGGTGATGGCGTCATAGGTGGTGCCCGGCACGGTCAGGACGGGGACCATTTTCTTGACATCCTTGAGGAGGGCGGCGACGGCGCCGGCGGGCTTGAACCCGTTGGTGAGGACGACGCCGGCGATATTGACGGGATTGGCGGAATTGAGCTTGAGCATGACGCCGAGGAGGTTGCCGAAGCGGTCGCCGGAAATGAACAGGAGCGCGCCGTCCTTGAGCTGGGAGAGAAACAGTTCCGGGGAGGAGTCGGCGACGGTGAAGGAGGTGGCCTGGAGGGAGTCGAGCAGGTCGGCGCGGTAGGAGGTTTCGGCGCGCAGGGCCTGGGCGATTTCGCTCATCATGGGGGCGGCGAGAGAGGCATCCTGCGGCATGGCGAAGACGGGCAGTTCGGCGTAGCGCGAATGGCGAAGCAGGTCGGGCAGGGCCTCCATGCGGTCGGGCGCAAACCGGTTGAGGATGGCGGCGAGCACCTTGCAGTCGTCCTCCTCGAAGCTCTGCACGGCGAAATCGAGGCCGCCGAGATGGCCTTCTTCGCCGGCCTTCTGGCCGTCCACAATCAGCAGGACGGGGGCGCCGAGGTTGCGGGCGATGGCGGCGTTGAGGTTGAATTCGACGGCGGAGGCCAGTTCTTCGAAGTCGGTGCCCTCGCAGACGACGAAATCGAAGCGTCCGGCCATGGCGTTGTAGCGTTCGAGGATGCCGTCGAGCAGCTGGGAGGTCTTGCCGGCGCGGATGAGATCGGCAGCTTCGCGGCTGGTATAGGCAAAGGCCTGCTCGTAGGGCAGGTCGAGGCGAAAATGGCTGGTCATCAGGGCGATGTCGTTGTCGCGTTCGGGGGCGTTGCGGTCGGCGGCGATGATGGGACGGAAAAAGCCGACGCGGCCGATTTTCTTGACCATCATTTCCATGACGCCGAGAGCGATGGCGGACTTGCCGCTGCTGGATTGCATGGCGGCGATATAGACATTGCGGGACATGGGGCAACCTTTCGAATGGACAACCCAACCGGCCGGGACCGGGGAGGAACCGATTGGGGGCCATCCTAGCGGTTGGAGGGGCGCGGCGCAAGCCCGCCGACAGGGCCAGAGCGGTTGGGGGCCCAGGGCCGTCGCCGCAGGGCGTGAAGGTTTGCCAGATTGTCCCGCCGCGGGCTGGCGGTTTTCCGGATTTTCCACGGCGTGGAAAACCCCGTGAAAAAGTTTCCATGGCGTGGAAGATCCGGATGTTTTGCGTCCGGCCGCCGCCTGTATATGCTGTTATACACATATGCACATATGTGCATAACAGGATATTCGGGTTCAGGCGGGGCGGCGGGCGGCCTGCCGGGGACCGGAAAATGCTACAATTCACGGGCTGACCCCTTGAGCGGGGCGCATCTGCGATTGGGTGCGCATGTCCAAGTCATATTGAGCGCAGGCGCGCAGCGCCGGAGTCGAAATATATGGGCTTCATCCCAAAGGCTGACCTGCGGGACCAAGCCGAGATCCCTCGACTTCGCTCGGGATGACAGCCACACAGCCGGATTTCCAATTTGGATGCACCGAATCGAAGTTGCGCTCCCCGGGTCGGGCGGGCAAAATGGATTGCCGGTGGGGGGGGGCTTTGCTACAAGGATCGGCTGATGAAGATAGTGCTGACAGGCGGATCGGGCTACATCGGCAGCGTGACGACGGAACTGCTGTGCGACGACGGGCACGAGGTGACGGTGTTCGACAATCTCGAACGCGGCCACCGCGAGGCGGTGGATCCGCGCGCGCGCCTGGTGGCGGGGGATTTGCGCGAGCCGGGGCCGATCCGCGACGTGATGCGGGAGGTCCGGCCGGACGCGGTGGTGCACTTCGCGGCCTATGCGCTGGTGGGCGAGTCCATGGAGGATCCGCACCTCTACTTCGAGAACAACATGGGCGGGGGGCTGAACCTGCTGGCGGCCATGCGGGACTCGGGGGTGAGGAAGATCATTTTTTCGTCCACCTGCGCGACCTACGGGCAGCCGGACGTGATCCCGATGACCGAGGAACTGCCGCAGCGGCCGACGAATCCCTACGGCGAGTCCAAGCTGATGTTCGAGACGGCGCTGCGCTGGGAACAGCAGCGTCGCGGCCTCCAGCCGGTGTTTCTGCGCTACTTCAACGCGTGCGGGGCCACGGAGAAGTACGGC
>JAHDSS010000496.1 GCA_018432565.1 Kiritimatiellia bacterium | reverse complement strand
GTCCTGCGCCGCGGCGCAGCAGCAGATCCAGGGCCCGCCGGGTTTCCGGCAGATGATTGTGGGTATCGGATAGAATGCCCAGGCGCATGACAGACAGGACTCTGGAGCGCCTTCGTCCGCAAGGCAAGCCGTATCCTCCTGGTCGGATGCTTATCGTCCATCAATGCATTATTAAAAATTAATTAAATATGAATTGCTTCTGGGAATGACGCTGTTCATACTGGAATCGTTGGACCGCAACCAAATTCATTTGCGGGTTCTTCCGGGAGACAGACATGAAACAACGCGGTGTTTGGGCGTGTGTCTGTTTGTGGGCGACATGGGCAGCGGCCGCCACGACGTACAACGACACGATCGGGGATATCGATGCGGGAATTGCAGACGGAGGCGGGACGCTGGACATCGTCCGTCTGGAGGTATCGCACACTTCCACCGACCTGATTTTCGACCTGACGGTGAATGGCAACTTCGGGGCTGAAGACTGGGGCAAGTTCATGATCGGCATCGCCACCGGAGGCGCGGGCACAACCAGTGGAAACGGCTGGAACCGTCCCATTTCGCTGGATTCGCCGATCGGCGGGATGAACCACTGGATCGGAGCCTGGGTGGATGGCGGCGGCGGCGCGGAACGGTACAGGTATAACGGAGCGGCGTGGGACTATATGGGCGGCATCGCGGCTTATTCATTTACCGCAGGAGCGCAGAGCCGGGTGACCTATACGGTGGCGATGACGAACCTGGGGCTGGCCGTCGGCGACACGTTGTATTTCGACGTCTATGCCTCCGGGGGCGGCGGCACGGATTCGGCGGTGGACGCGCTGAGCAATCCCAACGTCAGCATCACGGCGTGGGATCAGTCGTATACCTCCCGCACGAGCGACTCGGGGCTGAGTGTTTACACCATTGAGTCGGAGACAGTCGTGTCTCCCGCGAACGGGCCGTTTGCGGGGGGCAACGCGGTGGTGGTGACGAATGCCGCGCCGGCGATCGGCAACGGCAACGACATCACCAACGTGCTGGTGGGCGGGGTGGAGGCAACGGGCATTCTCGGCCAAGGGGCCGACTGGGTAAAGTTCGTCGCGCCGGCCACGGGAAGCGCGGGGGCGAAGGACATCGCAATCCAGTCCGCGAGCGCGGGGGAGACAACGCTGGCGGGGGGGTACACGGTGAATCCGGCGGGATGGATTTGGGATCGTGCATTGAACGGAAAGCCCATTGCCGCCGGTGAACGGCATACATTGGGAGTGAAGTCAGACGGGACAATCGTGACGTGGGGGATTGGCGGCTACGGGTTGCCAACGGTGCCGCCGCCGAACAACAACTTCCAGGCGGTGGCGGCGGGAGGCGCGGTATCGCTGGGGCTGAAATCGGACGGAACGATCACGGCTTGGGGAAACAACACCTATGGGCAGACAAACGTTCCGTCGCCCAACGCCGATTTCCTGGCCGTGGCGGTTGGCTACAACCATTGTCTGGGGTTGAAGACGGACGGGACGATCGCGGCGTGGGGGCGCAACAACCTGGGACAGACAAACGTACCTGCGCCCAACGCGGATTTCACGGCGGTGGCGGCCGGCACCTTTCACTCACTTGGGTTGAAATCGGACGGATCGATCGTGGCATGGGGCCATAATCAATACGGGCAAACGGACGTGCCTGCGCCAAACACCCACTTTGTGGAGGCGGCGGGTGGATTTTCACACTCGCTAGGGTTGAAATCAGACGGGACGATTGCCACATGGGGAACGACCAATAACGGGCTCATGTCGGTGCCGGAGCCCAACACCAACTTCGTGGCGATCGCATCGGGATTTTACCACTCATTGGGGTTGAAGACGGACGGGTCAATCGTGGCGTGGGGGCAGAACAATTACGGGCAGACGGACGTGCCATCGCCGAACGCGGATTTCGTGGCGGTGGCCGCCGGGGCGTACTATTCGCTGGGGCTGAAGTCGGACGGGTCGATCGCGGCGTGGGGGCAGAATAATTCGGGACAAGCGACGGTGCCGGCGCCGAACGAAGATTTCGGCTCGTGGACGGTTGGCGTTGAACCGGCCAGCGGCTTGTGGACGGGCGGGTATCCGGTGATCATCAACGGCACGAACCTGTGCGACGGTTCGGACATCACGAACGTGACGCTGTGCGGGGTGTCCGTGGCATCGATCGTCAGCCAATCGGCAACGCAGATCATGGTGTCGGCAGGGGCGGCGGCCGCGGTTGGGGTGGGGGATGTGCGCGTGTTCTCGACGAGCTTTGGAGAGACGGTCAAGAGCAATGCCTTCGAGTATCTGCGCGAAGAGCAGGCGCCGCTGGTCTTCGCGCCGGCGAGCCCGCAGGCGTATGGCGCGACCAATGCACTGTCGGTTTCCGGCGGATCCGGCACGGGCGCGGTGAGTTTTGCGGTCTTGAGCGGGCCGGGAACCATTACGAACGCCACAAACCTGGCGGTCACGGCCGGCAGCGGCACGATTGAAATCCGGGTCATCAAGGCGCAGGACGACTTCTACGAAGAAGCTTCGGCAACGGGCACCGTCGCGGCGATCAAGGCGACGGCGACCGTGGAACTCGCGAGCCTGGCCCATTTCCATGACGGCACGCCGAAGGCGGCCACCGCGACGACTGTCCCCGAAGGGCTGACGGTGGCGTTCACCTATGATGGTTCGACAAGCCCACCAGAGGCCGTGGGCAGTTATGCCGTCACCGGCACGGTGGCGGATGCCAACTGGCAAGGCGAGGCCACCGGCACGCTGGTCATTCTGCCAATCACCAATTCCCTGACGGCCGCCTCGCTCTACGGCACGCCCACTCCAGCCACGGGCACCACCTGGCACATCCAGGGAGCCATGATTGACGCCTTGGTCGATGCGAGCGTCCTTTCCCCGGATATGGCGACTCAGCACGTCTGCACCGGCTGGAGCGGCACGGGCAGCGTCCCGGAACAGGGCACCAGCAACGCGGTCAGCTTTATCATTACGAACCACTCGACCCTTGTTTGGAACTGGCGCACGGAATATGACCTGACCATCAACCCGGACATCAACGGCTCCGTTGACCTTCCGAACGGCTGGTATGTTGCGTTAACGAACCTCTCCATTGCCGCCACACCGACCAACGGCTATGCGTTCGCGGGCTGGATCGGCGACATTGTCACCAACGCCAATCCGTTGAACCTGACGATGGACCAGGCGTACAACCTGACGCCGGTGTTCATCCGGATCACCAACTCCCTGACGGTCGGTTCGCTCTACGGCACGCCCACCCCAGGCACGGGCACCACCTGGCACTTCCAGGGAGCCTTGATCGATGCCTCCGTCGATGCCTCCGTCCTTTCCGCCGATATGGCGACTCAGCACGTCTGCGTCGGCTGGAGCGGCACGGGCAGCGTCCCGCAACAGGGCACCAGCAATGCGGTCAGCTTCACCATTACGAACCACTCGACCCTTGTTTGGAACTGGATCACGAAATACGACCTGACCAT
>JAHDSS010000124.1 GCA_018432565.1 Kiritimatiellia bacterium | reverse complement strand
CGTCGGGGTGCCGGTGCTCAGCAAGAGCGAGGACATCGCCAACGCGCGCCTGCGCTTTGAAAACGGCTGCATCGCCAACGTCACCGCCAGCCGCATCAGCATGGAAAGACAGCGCAAGATCCGCATGTTCCTGCAGGATGCCTACATCTCGCTCGACTACCAGGAACAGACCGGCAAGGTGCTGCGCAAGAAGCTGCTGGGGATCGAGAAGACCGACATTCCCATTCACAAGGGCGAGCCGCTGGCGCTGGAGCTGCGGGCATTCGTGGACTGCGTGCGCAACCGGTCCGAGCCGGTGGTCAGCGGCGAGCATGCCGCGGAAGCCCTTCAGCTGGCCGTGGCGATCTGCCAGAGCATCCGCAAGGGCCAGACCTGAAGGGGCGGCTGCCGATGAAAAAGCTGATGATCGTGGCGGGGGAGGTGTCCGGCGACCAGCATGCCGCCCGCCTGGTGCGGGATCTGCGCGCCGCGCGCGGCGACGTGGAGATCACGGGCATCGGCGGCGAGGCCCTCCGGCGCGAGGGCGTTCGCACGCTCTATGATGTCCGCGACATGGCCGTGGTGGGTTTTCTCGAAGTGGTTTCGCGGCTGGCCTTTTTCCGCCGCGTGTTCCGGCAGATGACGGAGCGCCTGGAGTCCGACCGTCCGGACGCCCTGCTGCTGGTGGATTATCCGGGGTTCAACCTGCGCCTGGCGGCGAAGGCCCGGGCCCTGGGCATCCCCGTGCTTTACTACGTCAGCCCGCAGGTCTGGGCGTGGCACAAAAGCCGCATTCCGAAAATGGCGCGGATTCTGGATCTGCTGATGGTGATTTTCCCTTTCGAGGTGGAGGTGTTCAAGGGCACGGGCCTGAAGACGGTGTTCGTGGGGCATCCCTTGGTGGAATCCGTCAAGCGCACGCTCGCCCGGCCCTCGCCGGAGCTGCCGTGGCCGGCGGGCGAACGGCGCATCGGCCTGCTGCCGGGCAGCCGCCGGCAGGAGATCCAGCGCGTGCTGCCGGCCATGCTTGCCGCCGCCCGGGAGCTGCGCCGCCGGGACCCCGCCACGGCCTTCCTGATTCCCGCGGCCAGCGCCGAGATCCGGGAGCAGATCGCCCGGCAGCTCGACGCCCTGCCGCCGGAGGACCGCGCGGCCGTCGCGGTCGTGGACGGACAGATGCGGGAGATTCTCCGGCAGGCGCGCGCCGCCATGGTCTGTTCGGGAACCGCCACCGTCGAAACCGCCCTGCTTCAATGCCCCCTGATCGTGGTGTACCGCACCGCCGCCCTGACGTACTGGTTCGGGCGCCGGATCATCCGCGTGCCGTGGCTGGGGATGGTCAATCTGATCGCCGGGCGCGAGCTGTGTCCGGAATTCATCCAGGGGGCGGCCCGGTCCGTAGCGATGGCCGATGCCGTCGAAGCGCTGGCGGCCGACACCCCCGAACGGCAGGTCCAGCTCGCCGGCCTGGCGGAAGTCGCCCGCTCCCTGGAGGGGCGGCAGGGCGATATTCCCTCCGCGGGCCGCCTTGTCGCCGAGGCGCTGGGGTGAACGGCGGCACGTCGTTCCGCCGTCGTCAGTCGTCGAGCCCGAGTTTCCGGAGCTTGGGGCGGATGACGGCCTGGCAATAGGGGGCGCGGCGATTCAGGCGGTAATAGTCCTGGTGGTAGTCCTCGGCGGGCCAGAAGACCGGAGCGGGGGTGATTTCGGTGACGATTTTCCGCGCATGGCGGCCGGAGGCGTTTTCGGCCTCCAGCGAGTCCCGGGCGGCGGCGGCCTGCGCTTCGGAGTGGGTGAACACGGCGGACCGGTACTGGGTGCCGACATCGGCGCCCTGCCGGTTGAGCTGGGTGGGATCGTGCGCCTTCCAGAACACATCCAGCAGGGAGCGGTACGAGACCGCCTGCGGGTCGAATTCCACCCGGATGGCCTCGGCATGGCCCGTGGTCCCCGAGCACACCTGGGCATAGGTGGGGTTGTCCACATGCCCGCCGGTGTAGCCGGAGGTGACCCGGCGCACGCCGGGCTGCTGCCGGAAAATTTCCTCGATGCACCAGAAACATCCGCCGGCGAACGTGGCGGTTTCGGTCGAAGCGGGAGCGGTCATGGCGTCTCCGGGTTGAGCCTGCCGTGCGGAAACCGCGGCGAGCAGGACGAGAATGAGGGTCCGTGGTTTCATGGGAGAAGACTACCGCACAAAGGCGAATCCTGCTGAATTTTGACAGGATTCACAGAATTGGGAGGATTGAAGTCGGGGAAAGACGGAGGCCGGTTTCGCCGAATCCTTCGAAATCGAGCCGTCTCTCGCCAAGTGCGCCAAGGACGCAAAGAAAGACGCGATGGGGCCACCCCAACATGGTGGCCTACAAGGCGGGAGGCCACCTCGGCGCGGTGGCCTACAAGGCGGAATGCCACCTCGGCGCGGTGGCCTACAAGGCGGATTTCTGTAGGCCCGGGCGTTGACCGGGCAGGGTCGGGGGAGCGGAGGGATGGAACAGCCGGCCAGCCCAACGTGGTGGCCTGCAAGGCGGGATGCCACCTCGGCGCGGTGGCCTGCAAGGCGGAATGCCACCTCGGCGCGGTGGCCTACAAGGCGGGATGCCACCTCGGCGTGGTGGCCTACAAGGCGGGAGGCCACCTCGGCGCGGTGGCCTACAGGGGATTTTTGTAGGCCCGGGCGGGGACCGGGCAGATTTGGTTTTGCCTCATTCTTTTCCCCGGCTATAGTCGCGATCATGCCGGAACGGGTGCATTTGAGGCGGCTGGAGCGGATTTGCATCGACCGCCCTGTTTACTTCATCACGGCTTGCACTTGCCATCGCCGCCCGATATTGGCCTCGGCGGCCGTCATGTCCATTTTGCTGCGCGAATGGGAGGCGGCAAAGGATCGTCACGGCTGGCTGGTCGGGCGTTATGTCATCATGCCGGATCATGTGCATTTCTTTTGCGCCGAGGTGGCGGATGGGGCGCGGCATTCCCTTTCCCGGTTTGTCGGGGCTTGGAAGGAATGGACCGCCAAGGAGCTGGTCCGGACCTTGCCGACGACCGCGCCAGTTTGGCAGAAGCGGTTTTTCGACCACGTGTTGAGGTCGGACGAGTCCTATGCGGAGAAGTGGGCGTACGTGCGGGACAATCCGGTGAGGGCCGGGTTGACGGCTGATTTCGAATCGTGGGCGTTTCAAGGGTTTGTGGATTTCGATTCGCCCAGGGGCGAATGAGCGGAACAGCCGGCCACCTCGGCGTGGTGGCCTACAAGGCGGAATGCCACCCCAACGTGGTGGCCTACAGGGCGGAGGGCCACCCCAACGTGGTGGGCTACAGGGCGGAGGGCCACCCCAACGTGGTGGCCTACAAGGCGGAGGGCCACCCCAACGTGGTGGCCTACAGGTTTGTAGGCCCGGGCGGGGACCGGGCTGGATGGGAACTCAATAGAGGCGATGCGGAATTTCGAACGGAGGCCAGGGGGGGGCGGGGGTGCGGGTGCCCCAGAGTTGGGCGTAGAAATCGGGGCGGCTGCCGGGAAAGGCCCAGAGGGCGGGGCCGATGAGCTGTTCCAGGGCCGACAGGAGGGCCCAGGCCGCGGCGGCGGGGCGGCAGGCGGCGGGGTCCGTGACCCGGAAGCGCAGCCCGTGAAGGAGCGCGCCGGACGAATCGGGATAGTCGGCGGGCTCGATCGCCAGCCCCGGCTGGGGATCGAGTGTCAGGCCGGACACGTCGGCGTGAACCGAGCCGATGCATTGAAACGCGAGGGGCGTTCCGCGCGCGTGATCGATCATCGGCAACGCCTCCAGGAAAACGGTCAGGGGGAAGCACAAGGCGTTTTCCGGCGACACGATGGCGGGAGACGGGGCGCGCCAGACCGGGAACAGGTCGGCCAGCGT
>JAHDSS010000377.1 GCA_018432565.1 Kiritimatiellia bacterium | reverse complement strand
TCGGGGGGCTCGCCGGGAAGACCGGCGATCAGGTCGGTGTGAAGGAAGGCGTGGGTGTGTTCGCGCAGGAACCGGAGATTGTCCGCGGCGCGGCCGAGGTTCTGGGGGCGGCGGATGGTTTCAAGTACGGCAGGATTGAACGATTGGATGCCGATTTCGAGCTGGAGCGAGCGCGGGGGGAAGCGGGAAAGGATGTCGCGCAGTTCGGCGGGAAACCGGTCTGGGAGCATTTCGAAGTGGAGGAAGATGCCGGGGAAGCGCGGCAGCCGGGCGAGGAAGAACGACAGGATGTCGACGGCGCGGGGGATGTCGAGGTTGAACGAGCGGTCGCAGAACTTGAACTGGCGGGCGCCGCGGGCGAGCAGCCTGTCGAACGCGGCGAGGAGGGGAGGGAGGGGGAAGTAGCGGACGGAGTTGTCGTTGGCGGACACGCAGTAGTCGCAGCGCATGGCGCAGCCGCGGGAGGATTCGACGTAGAGCAGGCGGTGGGCGAGGTCGGCGTCGGTGTACTCGTCGTAGGGGAGCTGGAGGATGGCTAGGTCGGGGGGAGGTGGAGCAAGGCAACCACGGATGGACACGGATTCCCCTTCGCCAAGGCTTCGGGGGACAAGTGGGCACGGATGGGGGAAAGAGAGAATCTCGTGGCAGAGGGCGGGGAAGGCGAGGTCGCCTTCACCGACGATCTGGAAATCAAAACAGCCGTCTCTCGCCAAGGACGCCAAGCTCGCAAGGGGAAGAGGAATCGAGTCGGATGTCAATTCCGGCCCGCCGAGGACGATGTACAGCCGGGGCAATTGCTGGCGGAGAAGGGGGAGGAGTTCGGCGACGCGGGTCGCGTTCCAGATGTAGACGCCGAGGGCAAGGATGCGGGGATTGCGGGCGGCGATATCGGCGGCGATATCGGTGGCGGGCTGCTGGAGGGTGAACTCGGCGAGCGCTGTCTGCGGCCGCAGGTCGCCCATGTTGGCCAGCAAGTACCGCGAGCCGAGCGAGGCGTGGCTGTGGCGGGCGTTGATGGCGGCGATGAGAATGGGGGATTCAATATCCAATATTCAATAGCCAATAATCAATGTTCAAGGGGTGGGCGGCCAGTCGGAGGGAAGGGGACAGGCGATATCAAGGGGCTTTCCCGTGACGGGATGGGTACAGACGAGGCGGGCGGCGTGGAGCCAGTGGCGGGAATTGGTTGGTGGTTGGTGGTTGATGGTTGAGGGTGAGTTTGAGCGGAACTGATTCACCCACGGGGCAAGCCCGTGGGGGTCTGGAAAGCCGGTGGCGGGCGCGTGGGGGTCTTTGGAGCCGTAGAGCGTGTCGCCGGCGATGGGATGGCCGGCGGCGGCGAGGTGGCAGCGGATCTGGTGGGTGACGCCGGTATAGATGATGACGTCGAGGAGCGTGAAGGCCTTGCCGGTTTGAAGGGGCGACCATTCGGTGAGGGCGGCGAATTGATCGCGGGCGGGGATTTTGTCGGGATTGCGCACGATGGCCATTTTGCACGGGGAGCGGGTCTGGTGGGTGAGCGAGTCATCGAGGCGGCCCGGGGAATCGACGATGCCGTGGACGAGGGCGGTGTAGTGCTTCCGGACGGTGAAACGGCGGAATTGCTCGCGGAGGTTGGTGTATGCGGCGGGGGTCTTGGCGGCGAGAACGAGGCCGGAGGTCTGCGTGTCGAGGCGGTGGAGCAGGGCCGGAAAGAGGCGGTCGCCGCCGATGGAGGCCAGTTTTGGGTAGCGGGCAATCAGGGCGTTGGCGAGGGTGCCGGTTTCCGTGAAGCGCAGGGGATGGGTGGGCAGGCCGGCGGGCTTGTCGAGGGCAAGGAGGGTGTCGTCTTCGTGGAGGATGTGCAGGGGGAGATCGGGATTGGGCTGGAGCCGGAGGTCGGCGGGTTCGGGGATGTCTCGGCAGTCGAGGGTGTCGCCGGGGACGGGTTTGGCGCCTTTCTTGGCGGCGCGGCCGTTGAGGAGGATGTGGCCGGCGGAGATCAGGTCTTCGACGGTGCCTCGGTCGAGCCAGGGATAGGTGTTCAGCAGGAGGCGGTCGAGGCGGGTGCCGGTGCCGCGGAGGGTGTGTTGTTCGCGCGGGATCATGGGGTATCCAGCAGAAACCGGAGGGTTTCGCGGGCGGCGAGGAGGCCGGCGGCGGCGGTGCATGCGTGGAGGGAGCCCATGGGGGGGCGGAGGCGGCCTCGGATGTAGAAGTCGGCGGCGGGTTCGACGGGTTCGGCGGGATCGAGGGGCGGTTCGGTGGAGAAGATGCCGCGGATGCCGGCGGTGCCGCCGCGGCGGCCGAGGCGCTTGCGCAGCAGGCGGGCGAGCGGACAGGTGTGGGAGTCGGCGAGGTCGGCGGCGACAAACCGGGCGGGGTCGGTTTTGCGGGCGGCGCCGAGGCAGGTGAGGATGTGGGGGATGCCGGCGGCGCGCGCGGCGAGCAGGAGTTCGGTCTTGGGAAGGAGGGAATCAATGGCGTCGATCAGTACATCGCAGGGGTGGTCGGCGAAAAGGTGGGGCGAGGTGTCGGCGTCGAGGAAGAGGGAGAGGGGGGTGATCTCGGCGTCGGGGTGGATGTCGCGGAGGAAGCGGGCGGCGGTATCGGCTTTGGGTTCTCCGATTGTGGAGTGGAAGGCAAACGGGTGGCGGTTCAGATTGGAGGCGCGGAGTTCGTCGAAGTCAACGAGAACGAGGTGGCCGACGGCGGAGCGGGCGAGGGATTCGGCGGCGGCGGCGCCGACGGCGCCGAGGCCGGCGATGACGACGCGGGCGGAGGCGAGGCGGGGGAGGGCGTCGGAGCCGAGAAGAAGTTCGAGGCGGGCGAAGGGCGTCGTCATGGAGAAGAGATTAGCATGGCGTTGGTGGGGAGGAAAGAAGAGAGGATTTCTTTCGGATTTTGGCGGTGCGAAAACCAACCGGCGTCTTTACCGCGCTGCCGTTCCGCGGCCGACCACTCGCCGACATGAGTCGTGCTCGGGTCGTCCTCAAAGCGGCATCATCGGAAAATCCACCGGTTATTTTCGCGAACAGCCCCGCCAAAATCCAAAAGAAATCCTCTGCATCCACGTCCTGCGGACGGCGGACAACTGTTCCGTGGAAACTACCTGTTGATGCGGACGTAGTCCTCGGTGCAGTCGCAGGAGTAAACGGTGGCGGCGGCGCGGCCGAGATGCAGATCAATGGTGAGGGTGAACTGCTTCTTGGCGACGACGGTGGAGAGGCGCTCGATGGAGGCGCCGGCCTTGAGGCCGTTTTTCACGGCCAGGAGCTTGTCGTAGAGGATTTCGACTTTGGTTTCGTCCACCTTCGCGGGGGAGTAGCCGAGGGCATCCATGACGCGGCCCCAGTTGGGGTAGGTGCCGACCCAGGAGGTCTTGACGAGGAAGGAGTTGGCGACGGAGCGGGCGGCGGCCTCGGCGTCGGCGGCGGAGCGGGCGCCCTGCACGCGGACGGTGACGAGTTTCTGGGCGCCTTCGCCGTCGCGGACCATGTCCATGGCGAGGCGGAAGGCGAGGCCGTCGAGCGCCGCGGTGAACGCCGGCCAGTCGGGGTGGCCGGGCTTGAGGGGGGCGTTGCCGGCACGTCCGTTGGCGAGCAGCAGGACGGTGTCGTTGGTGCTCTGGTCGGCATCGACGGAGATGCGGTTGAAGGATCGATCCACAGCCGCCTTGAGGGCTTTCTGCATGGCGCGGCGGTCGACGGCGGCATCGGTGAGCAGGAAGGCGAGCATGGTGGCCATGTTGGGTTGGATCATGCCGGAGCCCTTGGCGATGCCGGTGAGGCGGCAGGCTTTGCCGTTGGCCGTGAAGGTGACGGTATGGCGCTTGGGAACGAGATCGGTGGTCATGATGCCGCGGGCGGCGTTTTCACCGCCGGAGGGAGAGAGGGCGGCGGCGAGTTTTTCGATGCCGGGCAGGATGAGGTCCATGCGCAGGGGAACGCCGATACGGCCGGTGGAGCAGACGAGGACCAGTTCGGGGGCGACGCCGAGGGTGCGGGCGGCATGGGCGGCCATCGCCTTGGCGTCGCGCATGCCGGCCTTGCCGGTGCAGGCGTTGGCCTGGCCGCTGTTGACCACGATGCCGTGGGCCATGCCGATTTTCGCGACGCGTTCGGCGTCGAGCCGGACCGTGGCGGCCTTGACCTGGTTGGTGGTGAAGGTGCCGGCGACGACGGCAGGGGAATCGGAGAAGAACAGGGCCATGTCGGGCTTGGCGGTTTTTTTGAGGCCGGCGATGATGCCGGCGGCGCGGAAGCCGGCGGGGAGAAGGGCCTTGGCGGAGAACGTCAGGGGGGGGGGCTTTTTCATGATGGCGGGGAGTATAGGAGTTGGGGCGCGCGGGCGTCGAGGAGATTGCGGACCTGATTCACCCACGGGGCCCACCTTCGCCAAGGCTCCGGCGGGCAAGCAAGCCCGTGGGGGTCTGGACCTGATTCACCCACGGGGCCCACCTTCGCCAAGGCTCCGGCGGGCAAGCAAGCCCGTGGGGGTCTGGACCTGATTCACCCACGGGGCAAGCCCGTGGGGGTCTGGACCTGATTCACCCACGGGGCAAGCCCGTGGGGGTCTTCAGGATGGGGCAAGCCTGTGGGGATCTGAACACAAGGGCGGCATGAAAAACCCCGGGCGGGCGCCCGGGGTTGTGCAGAGGCCGCAACGGCCTAGCGCTTGGAGAACTGGAAGCGGCGGCGGGCGCCGGGCTGGCCGG
>JAHDSS010000376.1 GCA_018432565.1 Kiritimatiellia bacterium | reverse complement strand
GTTTCTTGTGCTGGGCCTGCTGTGCCTGGCGCTGGAAACGCTGCTGGGCTTCACCCGCCTCGGGAGGCTGCCGTGAAGTGGGGCCAGATCCAGCTGCTCACCTGGCTGCCGCTGGCGATTCCGCTGGCGTGGGGCGCCTTCGCCCTGCTGCGCCGCCGCCGCCGCGCCCTGGAACGGCTGGCCGCCGCCGCCGTCCTGCCCGAGCTGGCTCCCGCGTGGAACCCCTCCCGCGCCCGCGCCCGCCTCGGTCTGCGCCTCGCCGCCCTGCTGCTGCTGTTCCTCGCCCTCGCCCGCCCGCAGTGGGGCTTCCACTGGGAAGACGTCCGCCGGACAGGCCTGGACCTCCTCGTCGTGCTCGACACCTCGCGCTCGATGACCGCCGCCGACTTCAAGCCGTCGCGCCTCGAACAGGCCAAGATGGGCGTGCGCGATCTCGTGCGCAACCTGCGCGGCGACCGCATCGGCCTGGTCCCCTTCGCCGGCTCTTCCATTCTCCAGTGCCCGCTCACCATCGACTACGCCGCCTTCACCATGACGCTCGACGACCTCTATGCGGGCCTCATCCCCCGCGGCGGCACCGCCATCGAACAGGCCCTGCGCACCGCCGTCGCCGCCTTTCCTGCCGACCGCTCCGCCGACCGCGTCATCCTGCTCGTCACCGATGGCGAAGACCACGAAGGCGATCCCCTCGCCCTCCTGCCCGAACTCCAGGAACAGAACATCCGCGTCTACGCCATCGGCATCGGCACGCTGGCCGGCGACATGATCCCCGGCGGCGAGGGCGAAGGCTATTTCAAGGACCGCCGGGGCCAGGTCGTCATGTCCGCCCTGCGCGAAGACGTGCTGCAGAAACTCGCCCTCGAAACCGGCGGCACCTATGTCCGGTCCGCCCCCGGCGACACCGGCCTCGAACGCGTCTTCCGCGAAAGCATCGACAGCCTGAAACGCGCCGAGCAGGAATCCCGCACCGCCAAAATCCACGAGGAACGCTTCGTCTGGTTCCTCGCCGCCGCCCTGGCCCTGCTGGCCTGGGAAGCCCTGCTCACGGAACGGCGCAAACCGGACGCGGAGGTGGCCGCATGAGAAAGAGAGGAGCCATTAGGGGTCAGTCCCGTATTATCGTAATTATTGTAGCGCTAACCTTGAATGGCCTCGCGGTCCGGGCGGACCCGCCCGCCGCGCGCCCCGCGTTCGAGGCGGGCCTGGAGGCCTTTGCCGCGAGCAATTTTTCCGCCGCCGCCGAATCCTTCGTCGAGGCCGCCGCCGCCGCGCCCGCCGAAAAACTGGATCCCGCCGCTGCCCGCTACAACGCGGGACTCGCGGCCTTTGCCGCCGGCGATCTCGAAGCCGCCGCCGTCCATTTTAACGCCGCGGCCGCCGCCTCCGATCTCGGCCTGCAGGCCAGGGCCTACTACAACCGAGGCAACGCCCTCTTCCATCTCGCCGACAGCCCCCTGCAAGCCCAGGCCCTCCCCGGCGGCGACCCCGCCCCCGCCCTCGACACCAGCGAGTCCGCCATCGGCCAGGCCATCCAGATGTACGAAAACGCCATCGCCCTGGACCCGGACGACGCCGACGCCAAGGCCAACTACGAACTCGCCGTCCTCAAGCAGCAGCAGATTCAACAGCAGCAGCAGGACCAGCAACAGGATCAGGAAAAGAAGGAGGAAGAAGAGAAAGAAGAAGGAGACTCGCAGCCCCAGCCCGAATCCGGTGATTCCGGGGAAGAGCAGAAGGAAGAAGAACCGCGGCCGCAGCCGGACAGCCAGCCGTCTGCCGGCGAATCCCAGGAGGAGTCCGAGTCGCCCCAGCCCGAAGCTTCCGCCGAAGACATGACCTCCGAGGAAGCCGAAATGCTGCTCGATGCCCTCAAGGCCCAGGAGCAGTCCCAGCGCGACCGCCTCCACCCCTTCCTCGGCCGCCCCGTCCCCGTCGAAAAGGACTGGTAGAAC
>JAHDSS010000426.1 GCA_018432565.1 Kiritimatiellia bacterium | reverse complement strand
CGGCGCAAGCTGCCGCCCGGCATGGCCGGTCCCGCGGGGGATCTTCCCGTGGTGCTGATGTCGCGGCCGTCACGGGCCATGGTGCGCGAGGACGGACTGGATCCCGATCTGCTGGGACTGTTTGTGGGGCCGACGCTGGCCGAAGGCGGGGAAGGTCCCGACCCGCTGCCGCCGGAAATCCTGTTGTTTCTCGACAATCTTTGGGACTACGCCGAAGGGGATGTGGACGTTTTTCGCGAGGAGGTTCGTGTGACGTATTATCACGAACTCGGGCACTATCTGGGCCTGGAAGAGGGCGATCTGGAGGAGCGGGGGCTCGAATAGCGCAGGGGATTCCGGGCGAAACCGTTCTGGGAATTCATCCCACATAGTTAATTAACTGTGTGGAACTAATAGTGAGCAGATAAAATAACATCTGATTGATAACCAATAAGATATAACGGATTTATGCCGCAGAGTTAATTAACCATGCTGGATATAATCCTAACACAGTTACTTAACAATACAGGAAAGGCCCACTCCGCGATCAGGGCACGAGGGGGCGGGTGCCGTTGCGTTTGACGGGGGCGGCTTCGTAGAGGGCGAGGGCTTCGGGGAGGTGTTTGCCGAGTTCCTGTGCGCGGAGATCGTCGCGGGGGTGGGTGGAGAAAATGCTGAGGGGCATGGCGGTCTGGCGGTCGCTGGCCCGGGCGATGCGCTGCCAGATGCGGGGGGCGGCACGGGGATCGTAACCGGCCCGGGCCATGTACATCATCCCGACGCGGTCGGCTTCCAGCTCGTCCCTTCGGGAATAGCGGGTGACGATCAGTCCGTTGTGCACCAGCATCAGGCCGCCGAACAGCAGCTGCATGTCGTCGTCTTCCTCGAGAGTGGCCCAGACAAGGGCGCCGGTCAGCAGCAGGTTGGGCAGCATCTGCCGGGTGATGGCTTCGGTGGAGTGGCGGCAGTTGACATGGGCGATTTCGTGGGCCACGACGGCGGCGAGTTCATCCACGGTGCGGACCAGTCCGAGCTTGGGATTCCAGATGCCTTCAAACACCATGATGTGGCCGCCGGGCAGGGCGTAGGCGTTGACGAACTCGGGATCGCCCACGAACGTGGCCTGGTAGGGCAGCTGGGTGATGTGGGCATGGGCGACGATGTTGGAGGTGATCTCGCGGACGAGAGCGACACGGGCGGCATCCTGGTTGACCGGGGCGTCTTTCCTGCCCAGCTCGCCGACCATGTCGGCGTAATACTGTCCGCCCATCTGGACTTCATCGTCCAGACTGAACAGGTTCCGGACGGGTTTGCCGGTGACGTAGTCGGTCGTGGTGCAGCCGGAGCCCAGCGCGAGCAGGCCGGCCAGCAGCCCGGCCAGTGCCAGCCGCCGTCCGGCCGGGGAAGTGACCATGTGTCTCACCATGACCCAACGCTAGCCGACCCGGTTGCCCGGGGAAAGACATTTGTTGGAGCGAGGGCCGGCGGAGGCCGGAAAGAAAATATTAAGGAAAAGCATGCGACAAATGGCGGCGGTGACGTTATAGTGCAAGACCAGCCCCGCGACCGGGATGCGGTTCGTGGGGCGGGAATGAACAGGTGAACGGATCTCGCATGGAGCCCATGACATTCCAGGTTGACGAGCCGATGACAGTGATCACCCACTGCCGCTGCGAGACCTGCGGCGTGACGGTGCATGTGCACGGAACGCCTCCGCCGGTGGTCTGCCCCTACTGCCAGCAGCCGCTGGAGTCAACCCGCAGCGAGGAACCGCTGGCGGCGGCGGCCGAGTTTCCTTCGATGGAGGCGGCGCGCGAGCGGATGGCCAAGCTCTACCGGCGTCCGCCGAAGTGGCTGGCGGCGCTGATCGTGACGGTGGCGCTGCTGATGCTGGCGACGGCGGTGTTCATGCAACTGCGCAGCGCGGGCAACTACTTCTACCAGCCGCTGGTCAGCCTCTATTCGCTGGTGGCGGGCGTCTTCGTGGTGTCGCGGTTTCTGATCGCCTCGATGTATGTGTCTCCTCCGGACCGCGGCTACGAGCCGACGGTGTCGGTGCTGGTGCCGTGCATGAACGAGGAGGGGGTGATCCGGCAGACGATCGAGCGGATTTTCGCCGCGGGCTATCCGGACGACAAGCTGGAAGTGGTCTGTGTGAACGACGGTTCGACGGACGGCACGCTGGCGCAGATGCTGGAGGCGCAGACGCGTCATCCGAATCTGGTGGTGGTGGATTTCCAGAAGAACCGCGGGCTGGTGCATGCCTGGGCCGTGGGCGTGCTGCTGGGCCGGGGCGAAATCGTGGTCTGCGTGGATTCGGACACGTTCATTTTTCCCGGCTCGATCCAGAAGCTGGTGCAGGGATTCACCGACCCGACGGTGGGGGGCGTCAGCGGACACTGCGACGTGGAAAACGCGCGGACCAACCTGCTGACCCGGATGCAGGACGTGCGGTACTATTTTTCGTACAAGGTGATGAAAGCGGCGGAAAGCGTGAGCGGGACGGTCAGCTGCCTGCCGGGATGCTTTTCGGCCTACCGGCGGGTCTGCGTGCTGCACGTGCTGGAGGAGTGGCTGAACGCCAAGGTGATGGGCGAGTACGGGAACTTCGGGGATGACCGGAGCCTGACGAACCTGATTCTGCGGGACTACAAGATTCTGTACACGGACCAGGCGCTGGCCACCACGATCGCGCCGGACAGCTGGCGGCAGTACGCGCGCCAGCAGGCGCGCTGGAGCCGTTCGTACCTGCGCGAAATCGTGAAGGTGGGCCGGTGGATGTGGCGCAAGCATCCGGTGCCGGCTCTGTCGTGGTATGCGATGATGTGGATGCCGATCATCGAGCCGGTGGTGATCACCTCGGCGCTGGTGGTGGCGCCGGTGGCGGCACTGCTGGCCGGGGGCAGCAATCTGGCGCTGGCCTACCTGACGGGGGTGCTGGCGATCACGCTGGTCTGGACGTTTCATTTCTGGGAGCAGACAGGCCGCCGGTACTGGTGGGCGGGGTTTGTGTACACGTTCACGTACATGGCGTTTTTCAGCTGGCAGGTGTACTGGGCCCTGGCCACCCTGCGGGGCCGGAAGTGGGGAACGCGCGGATGAAGAAAGAACCCGACCATCGGAAGCCCGGCGAAGCCGGGCCGGCGGAACCGGAGGCGTGGCCGGCGGATGATCCCACGGCGCCGGCGGGGGCCGTCCCGGTGCCGCCGTCCACCCCTCTGTCCGAGCCGGAAGCGCCGGCGGCCGAAGCGCCGGACGCGGAAGACGCCGGGGCGCCGCCCCTGCCGCCGTCTCCTCTGCTGCCGCCGGGCTGGGCCCGCCCCCAGCCGGTGCAGCAGGACCGCAATCTGCGGGCCTGGCTGTATTTTCTGGCGGGCCTGTCGCTGGTGGTGGCGCTGTGGGTGCCGCTGCGGGCGATCTATCAGCGCATGCGCTACAAGCCGGCCGTCGAGGGTGTGCGCGATGCGGACACGTTCATCGCCCTGGCCTATGCCGGGGTCAGCGCCGGCACGGTGCGCGCGCCGGATGAAGTGCCCCGTCCGCAGTTCGAGCAGCAGATCCGGGCGCTGCGCGAACGGGGGTTCAATCCCATCGGGCTCTCGGACGTGCGGGATTTTTATTTCAACGGCGTGCCGCTGCCGCGCAAGGCGGTCCTGGTCACCATGGAGCAGTCCCGCAAGAATTCCTATCTGGAGACGCGCGCAATCCTGCGGGCGAACCGCTGGAAGGCGGTCATGTTCGTCCGGGCCGACACCATTCGCCAGAAGGATCCGTCGGCCCTGCGCTGGCCCATTCTGCGCGACATGGCCCGATCGGGCACCTGGGAAGTCGGCGCGGAGTCCTTCGGCGGCTTCCAGCGGATTCCGGCGGGGCCGGACGGCGAAACCGGCAATTTTTTCTCGTCCCCTCTGTGGATCGAAGCCGAGCAGCGGCTGGAAACGCCGGAGGAATTCGCCAAGCGGATCCGCGCCGAGCATGAACGGATGGTCCGGGAGTTCCAGGCCGGCATGGATGCGCCGCCGCCGGCGTTCGCGTTTCCCTACGGGGATTACGGGCAGTACGATCCGCGCGCGGTGCCGACGCGGGTCCTGAACCTGCGTGAAGTGGAAAAGCACTACGGCATCGGATTTTCGCTGGGCCCGTTCCTGCTGAACACGCGCCATTCCGATCCGCGGGCGCTGAACCGGCTGCTGGTGAATCCGGCCTGGAGCCTGGAGCAGTTTCTGGCCATCGTGGAATCGGGCAAGGCGGTTTCGCCCTGGACCCTGGCGCAGCCGCTGCAGGCCGAGCGCTGGATGACCGACTGGGGGCTGACCGAGCATCCGGCCGACGGCAGCCTGTGGCTGAAAGCCATTCCGCCGGGAACGAACTCGGGCCGGTTCAAGCCGACGACGGGGGCGCTGACGTGGCTGGTGGGCAGTGATCTGTTCGAGGATTTCACGCTGCGCGTGAGCTTTCGGATCCAGGCGGGCCAGTTCGGCATCCGGGTGCGGATGCGGCCGGGCGGAGAGGAGGGGGTGCGCCTGCTGTTCGATGAAAGCGGCAGCATCCGGGTGACCCAGAAAGTGTATGGATCGGAAGAGTTCACGCAGGCC
This sequence comes from Kiritimatiellia bacterium, assembly GCA_018432565.1. GTDB lineage: Bacteria > Verrucomicrobiota > Kiritimatiellia > CAIQIC01 > Lenti-01 > JAAZFE01. The sequence goes on along the minus strand of JAHDSS010000426.1, from coordinate 4,086 downwards.
ATGACCCAGGAAATCGGGATGCATCCCGGCCAGGAGCAGGACCTGGAGCTGACCCTGAGCGGCCGGACGCTGTTTGCGCGGCTGAACGGCCGGATGCTGCTGAAAGAGCCGCTGGACCTGATGGGAGGGGGGCGCCCCGGGCTGTTCGGGCTGGAGGTGTGGGATCCCGAGCCCGGAGCCGCCGCCACCCAGATTACCGCCCTGGCCTTTCCGCGCCCGCGCCAGGTGATCAAGGTGTGGGGCCCGGACACGGGGCTGACGTCCCCGCAGCTGATCCGGCAGCTGCAGGACGAAGCCTTCCGGCTGAAGGCGGTGAGTCCGCCCTGGATGGAGGCGGTCAAGGCCATGCCGCTGGTGCTGCCGCCGTGGGATGACGCCGCCCTGCGAACCTTTGCCCGGATGCACGGCATCGCGGTGCTGCCGCGCATGACGTTGCGGTCATCCGAACTGGCGCTGCAGATTCCCGCGGAGCTGCCTGCGGCGGAGGCCGTGAAAATGCAGGCTGACGGCATCCATCTGGACGCCCGCGGGGTGCCGCCGGATGACATTCCCGTCCTGGTCCCGTGGCTGCAGGAAGTCCACCAAAGCATAAAGGAGCGGAACATGAAACTGGCGTTGCACTTTCCCGCCTCGGTCGCGCAGATGGCCTCGTTTGCTTCGATCGCCGCGCTGTTTCCCGGCGCGCTGATCGCGGTGGAAACGCCCGAACGGGCGCAGGAGCTGGAGCCGGCGGTGGCGGACGCGGTGGTGGCCGAGGAACTGGCGGCCCCGGCCGCGGACCTGCATTTGAACCTGTACTACCAGCTGGCGACCCGCGCCCTGCCGGAGGAGGCGCTGTCGCCCCAGGCCCGGCAGGACGCCAGCCGCCGCGACGGCTACCTGGCCTATCAGGAGGGCGACTACGACGCGGCCATCGCGCACTGGAACCGCTGGCTGGAGGCCGATCCGCACAGCGCGGAGGCCCTGTCGCTGATCGGGCGGGCCTGGATCCAGAAAGGGGATTTGGAGCAGGGGCTGGAGTACTACACGCGGAGCCTGGAGGCCGGACCGGGGCAGATCCACATGGTGATTCGCCGCGCCGAGCTGCTGGAGCGGATGGGGCGTCCGGACGAGGCGCGCGAGCAGCTGAACCTCTACGCGCGGATTTTTCCCGAAAATCCCGACATCCTGATTGCGCAGGCCCAGTGGCTGAACCGTCGGAAGCGCCGCCAGGAGGCGCGCGCCCTGGTGCAGCAGCTGGTGGACCATCTGCCGATGAACCTCGAGGCGCGCCTGGCCCTGCTGCATCTGCAGGATCAGCCGGCGGAGCGCTACGCCACCATGCGCGGCATCCTCGATCTCGGGCGCACTCCCGATTCGCAGATTCCCTTCGGCCATTCCCTGCTGGGGATGGAAATGCTGACGTTCCCCGAATCCGGCGTGTTCTTCGACTATATCCGCCGGCAGGCCGCCCGCGGAAAGACCGCCCGCCAGCGCGAGCTCTACGAAGGATTCCTGCCGCTGACCAACCGGGTGACGGATGATTTCGCGTCGGGCCGGCTGTCCGACGGCTGGATCGCGTCGGGCGGCATCCGGGCGCTGGACCGGGGACGCTACGAACTGCGCGCGGCGGTGGATCAGGCCGAGACCTATCTGCGGCTGCGCCGGTCGGAACTGCTCCGGGACGGGGCGATTGAGGTGGTGCTGGACGAATCCCAGGGGTTCTTCTGGCTCTATGCCCGCCGCAGTTCGCACAGCATGCTGCGGTTCGGGTTTGATCAGGACGGCTTTATCCACCTGCAGGCGTGGAGCGGCGGCGAGCTGCTGGCGCAGCAGTCCCGGCCGTGGATCCGTCCGCCCGGCAGCATGACGATGCGGCTGGAAGTGCGCGGCGACGGCATGCGGGGGTTTGTGAACGGGCTGGAAATCTTTGACGGGCCGGTGGAGATTCCCCCGCAGGTGGCCTATGGCTGGTGGGGCATTGCGCCGTTCGCGTTCGATCTGGGCGTGGCCAGGGCGCGGATCATCCGGATGGACTGCGCCCCGGCGCCGGCGGCGCTGGTGCTGGTGCCGCCGGGCGATCCGGCGGAGCAGGCCGCCGCGCTGCGCCCCTATGTGGGCGGCATGTCGGCGCTGGCGCCGGCCTGGTTCTTCCAGAATCCCGACGGCAGCCTGCCCGACGAATGGCCGGAAGGAGCCGACATGCTCAAGATGTTCACGGCGTTCCACCGCATCCGCCTGCTGCCGGTCGTGGATTTGTCCTACGAGGGCGACATCGCCCCGGCGAAGATCGTGGACTTCATCCGGAATCACCAGTTGCAGGGCGTGGTGGTCAAGCGGCGTTCGCCGCCGGAATCCACATGGCTGGATGAACTGGCGGCGGCGCTGGAGGCGCACCCGGCCAACGTCGTGGTGCTGCAGACCGAGGCGGCCCTGTGGAACACGCCGCGCGCGGGCGAAGAGTCCCGCGGCGAGCGGGTGGTGCGGCCGGAGGCCGGCGACCATCTGCTGCCCGGCAAGGGCAACAAACTGGTTCTGCGCGAACTGGCTGCGGGCAGCGTGCTGATTCCGCCGCTGCGGGCGGAATGGAACGTTCCGCTGCACGGTCCGGAGGAGGAACCCGGTTCACCGGACAGCGACCTGACCACGCCGCGCGTCTATCTGCTGGGCCTGGACGGCCGTCTGTCCATGCCCCCTCCGCCCTAACAAAACGCCTTCGGAAAAAACGGCATGCTTTTTCCCACCACCGTATTCGCCGTTTTCTTTTTTCTGGTGTTCCACGGACACTGGGCGCTGGCGGGGCACCCCCGGGCGCGCAAGGCGTTTGTGCTCGTTGCCAGCCTGTTTTTCTACGGCTTCTGGAGCTGGAAATTCGCGCTGATGCTGCTGGGATCGGCCCTGGTCAACCACGCGGCCGCCCGGCGCATGGACGGCCTGGACCGGGCCGGCGCTCCGGAAGCGTCCCGCCGGCGCCTGCTGGCCGGGATCGTGGCGCTGAATCTCGGCCTGCTGGGATTCTTCAAGTACACGGGATTCCTGTTTGCGGACGTGCTGTTTCCGCTGCTGCGGCCGGTATGCGCGGCGATCGGATCGGACGCGGTCTGGACGCTGGTGCGCGCGCAGGAGGAAATCTATCCGTGGATTTCCCGGATCGTGCTGCCCGTGGGCATTTCGTTCTTCACCTTTCAGGCGCTCAGCTACGTGGTGGACGTGTACCGCCGCCGCACGCCGCCGGCCCGGTCGTGGCTGGATTTCGCCAACTATCTGGCGTTTTTTCCGCAGCTGGTGGCCGGGCCGATTGTACGGGCGGCGAATCTGGTGCCGCAGATGGAGCAGATGCCGGAACGCGGGCAGCCCCTCGAAGCGCCGCGGGCGATGATCCTGATTCTGGGCGGGCTGTTCAAGAAAACCGTGGTGGCGAACTGGCTGGCGTCGCGTCTGGCGGACCCGGTGTTCGCCTGGCCGGAAATCTACAGCGGGCCCGACATTCTGCTGGCGGTCTATGCCTACGCCGTGCAGATCTACTGCGACTTCTCGGCCTATTCGGACATCGCCATCGGCACGGCCCTGCTGCTGGGATTCCGCTTTCCGGCCAATTTCAACGCGCCCTATGCCGCGGCCACGCTTCAGGAGTTCTGGCGGCGCTGGCACATCTCGCTGTCGTCATGGCTGCGCGACTATCTGTACATTCCCCTGGGCGGATCGCGCCGGGGGGAGGGGCGGACCTATGCGAATCTGCTGGTGACGTTCCTGCTGGGCGGTCTGTGGCACGGCGCGGCCTGGACGTTCCTGCTGTGGGGGGCGTTCCACGGCCTCTATCTGGCCCTGGAACGGTTGGTGCTCGGATGGCTCGGGCGGGTGGTCCGTCCGTCCGGCGGAGCGTTCCGTCCGCTTGCCGTCTGGCTGGGGCGGATTTGGATATTCCATGTGGTGTGTTTCTCGTGGATTCTGTTCCGCGGCGGCAACCTGGAGACCGCCGGCGCCCTGCTGCGCGGCCTTGCCGCCTGGCGCGGGGCGGTGCCGGACGTCACCCTGTGGGGCGGGACAGCCGTGGCCATGGTGGTCATCGGTCTGACCACACAACTGTGGGACGGCGATCGGTTGTGG
>JAHDSS010000360.1 GCA_018432565.1 Kiritimatiellia bacterium | reverse complement strand
CCGAGTTCGTCCAGGGCCTGGGCGCGCAGGTCGCGCATATAGTCGCCGGCCTCGCGCAGGAGGGGTTCGCAGATCAGGAGGCGTCCGCCGGGGGAGAGGGCGCGGGCGGCGCGGGCCAGCAGGGTGCGGCGTGCCGCGGGGTCGAGTTCGTTGAGCACGTAGTGCATCAGGATGACATCGTAGGTTTCGGCATGGGCGGCGAAGTCGTCCAGGGGCGCCGCGGTGGTGCGGAGGATGGCCTGGGGCCAGCGGGCGGGCCGCAGGGCGGTGAAAAGATCGTGGAGGCAGCGGAGAGCGGGGCGGGAGTGGTCCCAGGCGTTCAGCGCGAGGGGGCGGTCGCCGAGATGGTCGAGCAGGGCCCAGGAGGCGGCGCCGGTGCCGGCGCCGAGATCGAGGATGCGCAGGGGTTTTTCCGTGTCGGGGAAGGGGGGGAGTTCCGTGAGAATATGGGCGAGGCGGGCGTGGGTCTGGGGGGCGAAGAAAAGCGAATAGGCGGCGCAGGCGCGGGTGTCTTTGAGATAAGGCGCGGCGGCGGCATCGGGGCGTTGGGTGGTGAACCGGTCGGCCAGGCGGCGGATCTCGGGCAGGAGGCGCCGAAGCGCGTCGCGGTCGGAGCTGGCATGGGTCTCGGCCTGGGCGAGATGCAGCCAGTGGGATTCGAGTTCGGCGGGATAGGTGATGGGAGGCATATGTTGGGGCCGGGGTCAGAGGGTGGGATTACGAGGTCAGCGGTTGGCGGTCAGGGGCTGGGTGGACAAGGGATGGGGAGAGTTTTCCACGGTGTGGAAAAAAGTTTTCCATAGCGTGGAAAACCGGCCGAAAATTTTTCCATGGCGTGGAAAAAACGGGTGGGGGGGTCGGGGGCGGATCGGGAATGAGGGAGATGGGGGTCATGGGGATTTCCGGGAGAGGAAGTGCTGGTAGCCGCCGGGGGCGAGGGGGGAGGCGGAGCCGTCGGGGCGGAGGATGTCCCGCTGGCGGGGGTTGGCGAGGATGGCGCCGATGCGGGTGGCGGGGAGTTTCGGGAACCGGCGTTTCCAGGCGGCCTCGAACGCGGCGGCTTTGCGGGGGGGCACCGTGAAAAGCAGCTCGAAGTCTTCTCCGTCCTCGAGGGCATGACGCAGGGGGGCGTCGGTGTTGCTCGCGGCGCGGGAGATCGGGATGGCGGCGGCGTCGAGGCGGACGCCGCGTTTGGACGCGTCGAGCAGGCGGGGCAGATCGGCGGCGAGGCCGTCGGAGAGGTCCATCAGGGCGGTGGCGAACCGGCGTTCGGCGAGGAAGCGTCCGGCGTCGAGACGGGGTTCGAAGAGGAGATGGTGGCGGGAGCCGGGGAGCCAGGCGCCGCCGAGGGCGCCGGTGACGTAGAGCAGATCGCCGGCGCGGGCGCCGGAGCGGAGCACGGCGGTGCCGCGGGGGACGCAGCCGATGGCGGTGATGTGCAGTTCGAGCGCGGCGCCCTCGGCGGTATCGCCGCCGAGGATGCCGAGGCGCCACCGGCGGGCGGCGGCGATCATGCCGGCGTAGAGCCCTCGGATGCGGGCGAGGGGGGTGCCGGCGGGCGCGACGAGGTTGATCAGAATCCATCGGGGCTGGCCGCCCATGGCGGCGATGTCGGAAATGGCGCGGGCGATGGCCTTGCGTCCGATCCGGCGCGCGGGGGTGTCGGGGAGAAAATGTCGGTGTTCAATGACGGGGTCGGTGGTGAGAAGCCAGTCGTCGGCGGCGCCGGGCAGCCGGACGACGGCGCAGTCGTCGCCGGGGCCGACGGGCGTGTCGGCGCGCTGGGGCAGCCGCGGAAGCAGGCCGCGGAGGAGGTTGTTTTCGCCGATGTCGCGGAGGGTTTTCATCGGAACTGATTCACCCACGGGACAAGCCCGTGGGGGTCTTTTAGGCAGACCTGATTCACCCACGGGACAAGCCCGTGGGGGGTTGGATTTGTTGAGCCTATTTTGTCCACTTGGCATAGATGGAGAGGGGAAGGAGGCGGGTGGGGGCGGCGGTATGGGACAGGGCCAGTTCGCCGGCTTCGATGCGCCCGCCGAAGGGGTCCATGAGGTCGGAGAGCAGATTGCGGAGCATGAGGGCGGAGGCTTCGATGTTGTAGGTGGTCAGAATCAGGAGGCGGGGGGTATCCGTCAGGGCCTGGCGGCAAAGATCGAGCAGTTCCGGAAGCTGGCGCTCGACTTTCCAGATGCCGCCGTCGGGGCCGCGGCCGAAGGCCGGTGGGTCCAGCAGGATGCCGTCGTAGCGGGAGCCGCGTTTGATTTCGCGGCGGACGTATTTCATGGCGTCTTCGACAATCCAGCGGACAGGCTTTTCGGCGAGTCCGGAGGCGGCCTGGTTTTCGCGGGCCCAGGCGACGGCGGGCTTGGAGGCGTCCACGTGAGTGGGCTGCCAGCCGGCGGCGGCGGCGGCGAGGGTGGCGGCGCCGGTATAGCCAAAGAGGTTCAGCAGGCGGGCGCCGGGGGCGGCGGCTTCGCGGATGGCGCGCCAATGCGGGGATTGTTCGGGGAAGATTCCGAGGTGCTTGCTGGTGTCGGAGAGGCGGGCGAGGAAGGTCAGGGGGCCGTCGCGCAGGGGCCACTGCCGGGGGCAGCCGGGACGCAGATCCCAGCCGGCATCTTCGTCGTGGACGGCCTGGGCGCGGTCCCACTCGCGGGATGGCAGGACGGGTTCCCACCAGGCCTTGGGTTCGCCGCGGATGACGGTGACGGGACCGAAGCGCTCCAGTTTGCAGCGGCGGCCGGAGTCGATGAGCTCGTAGTCGGAAAACCCGCCCAGGGCGGTGCGGATGGACGGGGCGTCAGGCATCGGCCGTGGCGCCGTCGGCGCCAAATGAGGGGCGGCAGATGCCGCGGGTGGCCTGCGCGAGGAAGTCGGCGAACTCCTGGGCGAAGGGATTGCCGGTGTCGGCGCGGAGCCGTTCCTGGGCCTGGGAGGCGTTGAGTCCGGAGCGATAGATGACATGGAAGGCCTGTTTGATCTGGGCGCGCCGGGCGGCATCGAGTCCGGCGCGGCGCAGGCCGACGAGGTTGAGGCCGGCGACGAAGCTGTTCCGGCTGCTGGGGGCGATGCAGAAGGGGGGCAGGTCCTTGCTGATGAAGGCCATGGAGCCGATCATGGCGAGGCGGCCGATATGGCAGAACTGATGCACCCCGACGTTGCCGCCAATGAAGCAGCGCTCGCCAACCGCGACATACCCCCCGAGCGCGGCGCTGTTGGCCATGACAACGTGGTCGCCGACCTCGCAGTTGTGGGCGGCGTGGGCATTGGCCATCATGAAGACGTGGTGGCCGATGCGCGTGGTGCTGCCGGGCTTGGTGCCGCGGTGGATGGTGACGCCTTCGCGGAAGGTGCAGTCATCGCCGGTCACGACATAGGAAGGTTCGCCGCCGAAGGACAGGTCCTGGGGCAGATCGCCGATGACGGCGCCGGAATGGACCGTGCAGCGTGCGCCGAGGGTGGTATGGTCGAGCACGACGGCATGGGGGGCCAGAACGCAGCCGTCGCCCAGCACGGCGGTGGCGGCGACATAAGCCAAGGGACCGATGCGGACATCGGCGCCCAGTTGAGCGCCGGGTTCGACAATGGCAGTGGGGTGGATCATGGAAAAAATCTCCTGGGCAACTCCCCGCAGACTACCGCAGGAGATCGCCCCCCGGCAATGCGGAAGCGCGGAGGTCGGATGAGGTCGGATGAATCCCAAATTCTAAAATTCATTGGCTGACCCCTTTTGGGGAAAAGGGGTCAGCCTGTTAATTTTAGAATGCGGAGGCGCCGGGAGGGGGGCGACAATCAGGGCGGATGGATGGATTATAGATACAAAAATGTGGAATAAAACTTTACAAAACGACAAAAATGTATTATCACGCAGAAATGAAAAACCGGCCCGAAGATTCCAACTTATTGTCGTCCAGGGTGAAAAGGCAGCAGAAGGCCAGGTTGGCGGCGAGTTGGCATGGGGATTGCATCAAGAGGGGGGCCGGGACAAAACTGAACGGCGGGACGTCATCCGGGTCCAAAATGTCGGATAGGGACGAACAGGCTTCGAAAAAGGAAAGAGGCGGACAGATGAGCATATCCAGATTGAATGCGATAGCGGCGGTGACGAACTACCGGGCGACGGCCCCGGCGCTGGATTTTTCCAAGACGCCGGCGAGCGAGATTTTCGGGGCGAACGTGTTTGACGACCGGGTGATGCAGGCGCGGCTGCCGAAGGGGGTGTACCAGGCGCTGGGGCGGACGATCGACCAGGGCGAGAAGCTGGATGTGTCGGTGGCCGACGAAGTGGCGGTGGCGATGCGGGACTGGGCGATCGAGAAGGGGGCGACGCATTACGCGCACGTGTTCTATCCGCTGACGGGGCTGACGGCCGAAAAGCACGACGGCTTTCTCGAGCCGGACGGCAAGGGCGGGGCGCTGGCGGAGTTTTCGGCGAAGCAGCTGATCCGGGGCGAGCCGGACGCGTCGAGTTTTCCGTCGGGCGGGATCCGGGCGACGTTTGAAGCGCGCGGCTACACGGCCTGGGACGTGACCAGTCCGGCCTATATTCTCGAAAACCCCAACGGGACCACGTTGTGCATACCCACGGCGTTCTGTTCGTGGACGGGCGAGGCGCTGGACAAAAAGACGCCGCTGCTGCGGTCCATGCAGGCATTGAACGCGCAGGCCCGGCGCCTGCTGAGCATCTTCGGCCACGAGCACCCCGACCGCGTCTATTCGACGGCGGGCTGCGAGCAGGAATACTTCCTGGTGGACCGCAACTTCTTCTTTGCGCGGCCGGATCTGATCAGCGCGGGCCGCACCCTGTTCGGCGCCAAGCCGCCCAAGGGCCAGGAGATGGAAGACCAGTACTTCGGGGCCATTCCCGAGCGGGTGCTGGCGTTCATGCTGGAGGTGGAACGCGAGCTGTACAAGCTGGGCGTGCCGGTCAAGACCCGGCACAACGAGGTGGCGCCCGGGCAGTACGAGCTGGCGCCGGTGTTCGAGAACGCCAACGTGGCGGCCGACCACCAGTACCTGACCATGACGGTGCTGCAGCGCGTGGCCCAGAAGTACGGCATGACCTGCCTGCTGCACGAAAAACCCTTCGCCGGCATCAACGGGTCCGGCAAGCATCTGAACTGGTCGCTGGGCACGAAGCGGATGAACCTGCTGGAGCCCGGCGACACGCCGCACGAGAACATGCAGTTTCTGGCGTTCTGCGCCGCGGTGATCCGCGCCGTGGACCGGCACGCCACTCTGCTGCGGGCCTCCATCGCGCATGCGGGCAACGACCACCGGCTCGGCGCGAACGAAGCGCCGCCGGCCATCCTGTCCATCTTTCTCGGCGAGCAGCTCACGGAGGTGTTCGAGAGCATCGCCAAGGGCGGCGGGAGCAAGGCCCGGGCGCCGGGCCTGCTGACGGTGGGAGTGGATACGCTGCCGCCGCTGCCGAAGGACGCCGGCGACCGCAACCGCACCAGCCCGTTCGCCTTCACCGGAAACAAATTCGAATTCCGGGCCGTCGGGTCCAGCCAGTCCGTGGCGGGGCCGCTGGTGATCCTGAACACGATCGTGGCCGACTCGCTGGACTACATCGCCGGGGAGCTGGAGGCGGCGAAGGCGAAGACGCCGAAGGCGCTGGGCGCGGCCGTGCAGAAGGTGATCCAGAAGATCATGAAGAAGCACGGACGGATCATCTACAACGGAGACGGCTACACGGCGGCCTGGCAGAAGGAGGCGGCGAAGCGCGGCCTGCCCAATGCCCGCCACACGGCCGAAGCCATCCCCGCCTGCCAGACGAAGGAGAACGAGGACGTGCTGGCGAAGCACGGCGTACTGACCGTGCGCGAATTCCACAGCCGGAACGAAATCTACCTGGAGAAGTACATCAAGGACGTGATGATCGAGGCGCGGCTGGCCTTCGAAATCGCCAAGACAATGATCTTTCCTGCGGCGGTGGAATACCAGAAGCGGCTGGCGGACACCTCGCAGGTGCTCAAGCAGATGGGCCAGAAGCACTGCACGACGGTGCTGAAGGAACTGTGCGGGCTGGTGGCGGAGCTGCAGACCCGCAACGAAGCCCTGCGCAAGGCCATTGCGCATGAGGGCAACGGCGACGCGGCGCGGCATGCGCTCTATTGCCGCAACCGGATCGTCCCCGCCATGGACGCCGTCCGCGACGTGGTGGACCAGTTGGAAGGCATCGTATCCGACGACCTCTGGCCGCTGCCGACCTATCAGGAGATGCTGTTCATCAAGTAATTCCGTTCGCCTCCGCCCGCCGCGCCCGGTTCCCGGGGCGGCGGCCGGCGGCGGTCTTTCGGGCGAACTCATGACAACCAAGTCGAAATCCAGTTCCCGGGGCGCCTTTCCGGCCGAACGCCATTCGCGCGAAATCGAGCTGCTGGGCGAGATCAGCCGGCTGCTGGACCACAGCATGGACCTGCAGGAGGTGGCGCATCCGATCCTGGAAGCGCTGTCGGTGCAGATGGGCATGGGGGTATCCACGCTGACGCTGCTGAACCGTCTGACCGGGGAGATCCTGGTGGAAGCCGCCCACGGCCTGTCGGTGCAGCAGGCCCGCCGGGGGCGCTACCGTCTCGGCGAAGGCGCGACCGGGCAGGTGGCGCTGAGCGGCAAGCCGACGGTGATTCCCCGGATGAGCGATTCGCCGCTGTTCCTGGACAAGATGCAGCGCGGCAAGCGCTCCGATACGTCGTTCATCTGCGTGCCGGTGAAGGTGGAGCAGGCGGTGGCGGGCACCTTGAGCGCCGAGCGCGCGTTCGATCCGGCGGCCGACCTCCAGCAGGACGTGCGCCTGCTGAAGATCATTGCCTCCATGATTGCCCAGGCCGTCAAGCTGCGCCGCGCGGTGCAGGAGTCGCAGGAGCGCCTCGCGGAGGAAAACGCGCGGCTGAAGGAAGAGCTGAAGAACCGCTTCCGGCCGGCGAACATCGTGGGCAACTCCCACGAGATGCAGATTGTGTACGACCAGATCGCGCAGGTGTCGAAGAGCGCGGCGTCGGTGCTGATCGAAGGCGAGACGGGCACGGGCAAGGAGCTGGTGGCGCACGCCATCCACTACAACAGCCCGCGGGCCGGCAAGCCGTTCATCAAGGCCCACTGCGCGGCGCTGCCCGAAAGCGTGATCGAGAGCGAGCTGTTCGGCCACGAGAAGGGGGCGTTCACCGGTGCGCTGGCCGAGCGCAAGGGGCGCTTCGAGCTGGCCCACGGCGGCTCGCTGCTGCTGGACGAAATCGGCGACATCCCCCCCGCCATCCAGATCAAGCTGCTGCGGGTGCTGCAGGAGCGCGAATTCGAGCGCGTCGGCGGGACGCGGACGATCAAGGTGGACGTACGGGTGATTGCGGCGACCAACAAAGACCTGCAGGCCCTGGTGCAGCAGGGGCGGTTCCGCGAGGATCTCTACTACCGCCTGCACGTGTTTCCGATCTGGGTGCCGCCGCTGCGCAAGCGCAAGGCGGACATCGTGCTGCTGGCCGACCATTTCCTGCAGAAGTACGCGAAGGAAAACGGCAAGGACGTGCGGCGGCTGTCCAGCGCGGTGATTGACATGCTGATGATCTATCACTGGCCGGGGAACGTGCGCGAGCTGGAGAACTGCATCGAACGCGCGGTGCTGGTGGCCGAGGGCAGCGTGATCCATCCCTATCACCTGCCGCCGACGCTGCAGACGGCCGAGGCCAGCGGGACGCCGGTCGCGGGCGATCTCAAATCGCTGGTGGGCGCGTACGAGCGCGACCTGATCCGCGACGCGCTCAAATCCAGCCGCGGCAACATTGCGTCGGCGGCGCGGGCGCTGGGCACCACCCCGCGCATTCTCGGCTACAAAATCAAGGGCTATCAGATCGATCCGCACCCCTACGGCTGACCGGTTCCGGCCGGGCCGTTTTCTTGCCGACGGCGGCACGCGGCATGGGCATCATTCACATATACACATATGTGTATAAGTGCATATACGACCGGGAGGGGCAAGGGGGGCGTATGCCGGCATGGCGCATCTGCGATCCGGTGCACACCCAAGTCATATGGAGCGAGTGCGCGCAGCATCGGAGCCGAAATCACTTGTCCCCATCCCAATGGCCGGGCTGCGTTCCCCAGCCGAGATCCCTAGACTCCGCCCTCGCCAAGCCTTCCTCCTTCGCCAAGGCTATGGCGGACAAGTCGGTGGACAAGTCCGCACGGGATGACAGCCGGACAGCCTGTTGCCTGCGTGGCACGCGGCTCCTGTCGCGTGCGGTGGCTGGAGCGTATTGCAATTTCGTGTAGCCGTTCCCGATGGAGCCGGGAATTGAATCAACAGCCCCGCGCCCAACGGGCGCAGCTACAACCGATCCGCCTTGCTGTAGCTGCGCCCGCTGGGCGCGGCTATGAATAGTTGAAAAAACGCCCTGGGATTGACGCGGAACGGGAGCCCCGCGCTACGAGGGTCCATGCTGGCGACACCCAATCGCAGATGCACCCGTGCCGGCAGGGCCGGTCACGCGGGGCTTTCCATGGGCGCGGCGCCGGGGCATAGTGTCCGGCAGATCGGGCAGGAAAGGACCGGAAGCGATGGAAACGAAGCGGGCGCAGGCCATACGGAAACTGGACGGCAGGGACGTGCTGCCGATTGTGCGGGTGTTTTTCGAGTTCAACCACCTGAAGAGCCTGTACCGGCAGGGGTGGCTGAAGGCGGGGATTCCGAAGGCGCACTGCGAGACCGTGGCGGAGCATTCGCTGGGCGTGGCCCTGCTGGCGCTGTTTTTGGCGGAGGCGCAGTTCCCGGAGCTGGATCCAGTTCGGCTGGTGCGGATGGGGCTGCTGCATGATTTCGGCGAGATCTATGCGGGGGATATCGTGCCGGGGGGGATGTCGCTGGAGGACAAGCACGAGCTGGAGCGGCGGTCGGTGGAGCGGGTGTTCGGGCGGCTGCCGAACGGGGCCGACTACCTGGCGGTCTGGGAGGAATTCGAGCGGGGCGAGACCGCGGAAGCGCGGTTTCTGAAAGAGATCGACCGGCTGGAGATGGGCCTGCAGGCCAGCGTGTACGAGCAGGAAGGATTCGAGGGACTGGACAAATTCTTTGAGTCCACGGACAAGGCCCTGACCACGCCCGCGCTGCGGGAGATTCTGGACAGCCTGAAAGCGCTGCGGCGCGGGCGGACGAAATAAGCCGGTTCAAACAGCACATGGCAAGCAACCTAATGAAGTGTGAGCCATGGCGGCGGAAACCCTGGCCGGCCGGATATGAATGAACGGAGTTCCGGGCACTGATTTCATTGCTCGATCCACCCGGTTGTATTACCAGATCAACGGCTGATATTCCATTCAGCCGGCGATTCCGTGAATGGGGGAAATATGAATACATCGGATGCAGCAAACGCTCGCTATTCGCCGCCATTGCCGATGCGGCGGCGTTTAACCGTTTCCGGGATGACAACGGAATGATAACAATAAAATAACAGGATATTAATACGCAACCCATAGACGCCTAGATGATTAAAGCGATAAGTTTCGACCGTCATGGCCGATCGATCGTTTCCATTCCGGCATAAAGTCTGGTTCTCTCTCCTTCTCACGTCCTGTTTACTCTGTAGCGTCGCCGCCCAGGCGGCGGACATCCCTGCTTTTCCATCAGACCCCGTCCACCGGGACGTCTCCTGCCGCGTGGCCTTTTCTCCCGGGGGTGGTGGAATCCCCCTGATCCTTGCCGAATTGGAGCAGGCGCGCACCCGTGTGGACGTGGCCATGTTCTACTTCAGCAGCGAGGCTCTGGCGGAGGCTCTATGCCAACTCTCCGCTGAACGAGGCATCCAGGTACGTGTGCTGACCGGCACCGACATGGATACAACGGCCAATCGTCCGGTGCTGGAGCGTCTTCGGCAGCATGGTGTCGATGTATATGTGGTTTCTCCAGAAGGGGCCGGT
>JAHDSS010000152.1 GCA_018432565.1 Kiritimatiellia bacterium | reverse complement strand
CTCGCCCTTCAGGTAATAGGCCGCTCCGCCTTTCAGCACGACCACCATGCCGTCCTTTCCGAACGGCGGCACGTCTTCCAGCTCGATCGGGTGATCGCCCGTCTCCAGGGTTTCCGGGTTGAAATTGCGCGTGAACAGGAAGGGGGTGCCCTCGGGCGCATCCTCCAGCCCGAGCACCACGCGCCAGGCGTTGTGGTCGGCGGTGAAGTCCTCCGGGCGGGACGAGCGGGCGGCCGGAAGGCCGCGCGCGGAGAAGAATTCGTAGGAGACCGCCATCCGACCGGATTCCACCAGATCCCGGAAGTATTCCGTGGAGGTGCGGTAGCGGCCCTTGGCGGGAAAGGCGTTCCACGGGGGTTCCTGTCCGGGTTCCGCCAGGGGCACGGATACGGCGAATTTGTAGATGTTGGCCCCGTTGGAAACGGCGGACACCATGGCGGCGTTGGAGAGTCCCTTGCTGAGCGACGGGACCCAAATGGCGACGACCATGCCCAGAAAGGCGACGATGACCAGGGGCAGCAGATAGCCCAGGGCGGCCGCGCCCAGCGCCCGGCCGAAGGTCGTCAGGCCCCATGCCTTCAGAAAGAATGCGGCCACCAGGATACCGAAAAGGAATCCGATGAAGCCGCCGGCGGGAGCAATGACGGGAAGGTGTCCCAGCCCGGCGCCCAGGAGAAACGAGGCGATCCCGCTGAGCACCGCGATGCCCAGGGAACGGCCGAAGGACCGGTCGCGGATGCCGGCGATCCGCGAGCCGAGCAGCAGGAATCCGGCGGTGATGAGCCACCAGACGAGGGTGATGGCGATGGCGGATACAATCAGCAGTGGAGGATTCATGGGCGTCTTTCCTGTTTTCCTGGGTCAGGGCATTGGGGCGGCCGGCGGACAGCCGCTATTCCGGATTTTCCACGCCATGGAAAATCCCGCTGAAGCGGGACAGGCTTTTTTCCACGCTGTGGAAAAAATCGCGCGCCGTTTTCCACGCCGTGGAAAATCCGGAACCTTGGGCCGGGGGACGGTTGAGCCGCGAGTCCCCTCGGGGGGGGGGGAGGTCCGGTGAATAAAAACGCCCGCCGGGAGGCCGGCGGGCGTGGGGGGGGGGCTGTGCGGCTAGTTCTTGCCGCGGCCCTTGATGCCGACGGTGCTGCTCTTGGCCTTTTCGTGGGGGCGCAGCTTGCGCACGGCGGCGCCGGCGCGCCACATTTCGGACTGGCCCATGACGGCGAGTTCGGCGTCGAGCTTCTTCTTGTAGTCGGCGGCGCCGCAGACCTTGATGACGCGCCGGGCCTCGGCCTGGCTCTTCACGGCCTTGTAGAGATCCTTGAAGACGGGGGCGACGGCCTTCTTGAAGCGGGGCTTCCAGTCGAGCGCGCCGCGCTGGGCGGTGGCGGAGCAGTTGGAGTACATCCAGTCCATGCCGTTTTCGTCCACGAGGCGGATCAGGCTCTGGGTGAGTTCCTCGACGGTCTCGTTGAAGGCCTCGGAGGGGGAGTGTCCGTTCTTGCGCAGGACGTCGTACTGGGCTTCCATGATGCCGGCCAGGGCGCCCATGAGCACGCCGCGTTCGCCGACGAGGTCGGAGGTGACTTCGTTTTCCAGCGTGGTCGGGAAGAGGTAGCCGGAGCCGACGGCGATGCCGACGGCGAGGGTGCGCTCGGCGGCGCGGCCGGTGGCATCCTGGGCGACGCCGAAGCTGGAGTTGATGCCGACGCCGGCGAGGAAGTTGCGGCGCACGGACGTGCCGGAGCCTTTGGGGGCGACGAGGATGACATCCACATCTTTGGGCGCGCTGACGCCGGTCAGCTTGCGGTAGACCCAGCCAAAGCCGTGGGAGAAGTACAGGGCCTTCCCGGCGGTGAGGTAGGGCTTGACGCGCGGGAAGACGGCTTTCAGGGCGCCGTCGCTGACGAGCATCATCAGAATGGTGCCCTTCTCGCAGGCTTCTTCGATGTTGAAGAGGGTCTTGCCGGGCTTGAAGCCGTCCTTGACGGCGCGGTTCCAGTCGCCTTTGAAGCGGGGATCCTGGCCGACAATGACGTTGATGCCGTTGTCGCGCATGTTGAGGGACTGGGCGGGGCCCTGGACGCCGTAGCCGATGACGGCGACGGTTTCGTTCTTGAGGACCTTCTGGGCCTTCTTCAGGGGAAATTCCTTGCGGGTGACGATGTGTTCCTTCACGCCGCCAAAATCAATCATGGGCATAGTCGTTCTCCTTGTCTGGTTTGACAGAGGGGAAGCATAGGAGGCGGCGAGCGCCGGCGCAAGCGTTTTTGAATGCGTTTTGGCGGGCGTTTTGGCGGGCGTTTTGGCGGGTTGGGCGGGCGGGCGGGGATTCCGGCGGACAGGAACGGACCCACCCGCCGGCCGGGTCGGCGGGCGGGGAGGCGGAGGCGGGAGGGGCATTCCTGTCCGGGCCGGCCCCTGACGGAGGTGGGGCTAGCGGACGGGGCAGGCGCCGCCGGCGCATTCGCTGCCCATGTCCACCTCGTCCTCAGACTGGGCGGCCACCTGGTCGAGGTCAATGGGCTTGAGCTGGGCGACGTAGGCGTCGAAGACGGCCTTGGAAACCGGCTGCTGGGGCAGGTAGGGGAAGCCGAGGTCTTCGGCGGTCTTGAGCGGATCGGCGCGCAGCAGGAACGACACGCCGACATAGTGGTCCCAGTTGTGCAGCAGCCAGTCGATGATGGCGTCCACCTCGGAGGGATCGTAGCTGACGGTCACGGAGCAGTTCTGCTCGACATAATTGTCCATGAGAAGCTTGTAGCGGTTGAGCTGGTCGATGGCGGTTTCGACATTCACCTCAAGGTCGCCGACTTTCTCAAAATCCACGTCATTCCAGCAGACGGGGAGGGTGACGACCCAGTCGCCGGTGCCGTTGGGGTGGGGCATCATCTTGTAGTTGCAATCGCGCAGGACGGCGACGAGGGGGTCGTGCTTGACGAAGGTGACGTTGTTGAAGATGTAGCGGGCGAGGGGCTTGTGGGCGCCTTCGGTGGTGTCGTAGCACTTGGAGATGGTGCCTTCGGGCTTGAGGGTGGTGACATTCTTGGGGAGGGGCAGACCGAGTTCCTCGGCCATCGAATACGCGCCCATGATGGCCATGTTGCGCAGGGTGCGCAGTTCGTAGGGGCCGAGGTCGGGACGGCGCACCACGCCGGTGAGCGAGACGCCGCAGAGGTGCAGGAAATCGTTGTTCTCGTGCCAGGAGTGCTGGAGGATGCCGTCCTTGAGATGCACGCAGGTCTGGCGGTAGTTGGCGCGGGCAATCAGATAGATGGCCCGGTGCATGCCGCTGGGATCGTCCTTGAACTTGGCCAGGTCGATCGTGGTCAGGTTGCAGAACGCCCGGTTGCCCAGCAGGATTTCGGCGCAGGGATTCACGCCGGAGAACCACGGCGCGCGGTTGAGGGCGGCGCCGCCGTTGATGAAGCCGGGCTCCGAGCCGCCGGCTTCGAGCATGAGGTCGAAGATGCCGCGCAGTTCGTCGCGGGTGGGCTTGTCGTAGAAGACGAGGGAATTGTTGGACATGCCGCGCTGGGGCTGGCCTTTGTTCCAGTAGTCCTTCTTGCAGACGGCGAACTCCTGCCACTCGGGCGAGCCGAACTCGAACAGGCTGATTTCGGCGGAACGGCGGGTGCTGAGGATGGTGCCCAGCCAGTTGCAGATGTCGTGGATGTCCATCTTGCGCAGGAGCTGGCCAGCGCGGCGGTTCATGATTTCGGCGATGGCGCGGTAGGCGACGGAGATGGTTTCATCGCCCTGGCCGATCCAGCCGTAGCCGGTCAGTCGCGTGCCCGCGGGACGGATTTCCGAGAAGTCCAGGATGAGCTTGTCCGCGGCATACTTGCCGGACAGCAGCTTGCCGACGGATTTCGCCCAGGCCTCGGCGGTGTCGCCCACGCTGATGGACCACACCTTGGTTTCCGGATCCCACGTTTCGAGATTGCCTTCGCGGCCGTTCTTGTCCTGGCGCGTCGAGCGGATGACCTGGATGTCGTGAATGGGGCGGGTGAAGCCGCTGATGCCGCCGGATTTCGGGGTGACGCCGACGCCGCAGCCCTGCAGCAGCAGCCAGAGGGCGTCCACCATGTCGTCCACGGTCTGGATTTCGAGATGGGCGCAGTTGAACTGGCAGGCTTCGCGGTTTTTCGCGATCTCGGTGCCGCCGAGCCAGAGGGTGCGGCCGGCCACGCCGACTTTGCGGGCGAGCAGGAGTTCGCGGAGTTCTTCGAGTTCGGCCTCCTGGGTCTTGTTGAGCGCGCGGCGCATCTGGCGCTTCCAGAGCCAGCGCTGATGCTCAATGACGCGGTCAATGGTCTGCGCCCAGGTTTCAAACGCCGTGCCCTCGTCATTCAGGGCGCGGTTGTAGGTGCGGCGGGTCAGGATCTGGGCGCGAAGCGACGGGCTGTAGGTGTCGGGCATGGGGCTCTCCGGGAAAACGGGTTCAAAAGTCGGGCGGATTCTAGGGCAAAAGGAGGGGGGAGGAAAGCGGAAGATTCACTATTTCGGAACTGATTCACCCACGCCGCAAGGGCGTGGGGGTCTTCAAGCCCCGCCCACGGGCTTAACTGGAATGTTGGAATAAATGGAATGTTGGGGACCCCACCTCGATAGATCACCCATCCACCCTTCCAATATTCCATTATTCCGTTGTTCCGCCCGGCGGCGTGAATCTTTTGATCTGTTCGCGGGCGAGCATTTTGCGGAACTGGCGCCAGCCGTGGAAGTTGCCGTGCTGGGCGGGATTCTGCCAGGACGAGGGGTCGGCGGGGTCGCGGAGGCGGTCGGGGGTGGCCTGGTGTTCCATGGGCGAGGCGTGCAGCGGCTGGGGCGGGCCGTTGGGATCGCCCGCCAGCTTGGCGAAGGTATCGAGGTCCTTGGCGACGTTGGGGGCGGTGCCGTCGTGGTTGAGGTAGGACACGCGGGCGCAGCGCGCGGCCGAGCAGCGCCGGGCGGTGTCGAGGCCGAGGGATTGTTCCTCGTCG
Organism: Kiritimatiellia bacterium; assembly: GCA_018432565.1. Classification (GTDB taxonomy): domain Bacteria; phylum Verrucomicrobiota; class Kiritimatiellia; order CAIQIC01; family Lenti-01; genus JAAZFE01. Next base: position 7,522 of record JAHDSS010000152.1, on the reverse strand, counting down.
GCGGAGACGTAGGGCAGGTGCCACTGGTCGGGATCGAGGGGCCGGGGGGTGCTGGAGTGCAGGGCCGAAAACATCTGCCGGGCCAGTTCCTGGATTTCGGGCTGGGCGTCGGGGTGCCAGCGCACGCCGAAGAAATTGTCGAAGGATGTGGCGGAGACGAGCACGGAGATGGACGTGAACCACTCCAAGGGGCGGTTGGCCCACTGCTTGTGGAGGCCCAGTTCGGCGAGTTCGGCGACGCCTTCGATGCAGACGTCGGCCATGCGGTCCCAGATGGCCTTGGCCCGGGTGCCCTGCTCGTCGGAGAGCTTGCCGCCGGCCTGCATGCCGGGAATGTTGGCGCCCCACCAGAGGGGATATTCGCGTTCCAGCGCACGCAGACGCTTCGACGGCACGGCGCGGGAGCTGCTGGCATTGCGCGAAAACAGGCGGTGGGTCATGAATTCCGCATGGATCCAGCGGGGATATTTCAGCGACAGCGTGGTCAGCCGGATGCCTTGCGGCGAAACGCTGTCGGCGACGATCTGGGCGGAAATGCTCATGGGGGGCAACTATCCCGCATCCAACCGCCCATGTCCACGGGGTCAGGCCTTGACATTTGTCAACACGTGGCTAAAGTAGCAGTTTATGGCGAGGATGCTTAGATGTCAGTTTGAAGGCGCGATCTATCACGTGATGTCACGGGGAGTGAACCGGTGCCAAATCTTCACGAGCGATGCGGATCGGATCACGTTCCTGAATAAACTTCAGGAGAGCGTTGAAACGCACGGCATCAAGCTCTATGCCTACGTTCTCATGCCCAATCATTACCACTTACTGCTAATGACGCCGCAGGGAAATCTAAGTCGTTTCATGCACCAGTTTGGGACCTCCTACACCGCTTACTTCAATGTGCGGCATCGCCGATGTGGGGCACTGTTTGGCGGCCGATTCAAGGCGCTCTTGGTAGAAGGCGACGCGTATCTGCTGAAATTGGTGCGCTATCTCCACTTGAACCCCGTTCAGACCAAAGCCACGAAACAAATCAACCTATCAGAGCGTTTGGACATCCTGGAAAAATACCGGTGGAGTACACACCGGTCGTACGGCGGATGGGAAAAACACCACGAGTGGGTCTCGTATTCGCCCTTGCATGCTTTACTTGGCGAACGATTGGGCACGAAAAACTTGCCTGCAGCCTATCGCCGGTATGTGCATGCAGGGCTATCCCGCACTGATCTGGATCTGGAAGAGGCGCTGAAGCGATCCAGCAAGGCGGTGGGAAGTGAAACGTTCTGCAAGGACATGGAGGACAAATACCAGCAACTCGCCGCCGACTTTGGTCACGGTCCGGATGTTGCCATGCGCCGCATCGAACAGGGAATCCATCCTGACCTAGTACGTGAGGCTACAGCGCAATCGTATGGACTCGATCCATCGATTGACTGGCAGAAACAGAAAGGCAACTACGAAGCGAGGGACGCCCTCATTTGGCTGTGGACAACAGAAAGCGGTATGATGGGTAGGGATATCGGACGCCGACTTGGTCACAAGGACGGCGCAGTGGTGTCCCGCCGACTGCGAATCCTCCGCTCCCTCCAGGGCGAGAACCTTGGATTCTGGAAGACCTGTCAAAGGATCAGACAGGGGTTGTCAAACGTCAAGGCCTGACCCCCTTGTCTTGGGGCAGAATGTACGAACAGTGCCTGGCGGTGGCCGAGATCCATCTGGCGGGCCATGCGGACCATGCCGGCTACATGTCCCGCGCAGCCAACAACTATGCGGTGATGCTGGGACTGGTGGGGCGGGATGAGGAGGAAGAGAAGTGGCAGGCCGAGGCGTTGGCGCATCGTGGCGGCAGCGGCGGCGACCTGATTGCGGAGGCCAACCAATTGCGGCGCGAGAGCCGTGTCGAGGGGCCCAGCGACCCATTGGTCCAGCGTCTGTTGGACAAGGCGGACCGCCTGGCGGAGACCAATCGCGGCGATGCCTCGCTGGAGGTCCGGCGGCGGGCGGCATCGATCCTGTATGAGTTGGGCCGGACGGAAGAAGCCGAAACGCAGTTCGAGCAGGTGGTCCGGGAAGCCCAGGCGCGGGAATTCCGCGTGGTGGCGGCGAACGCGCTGTACTGGCGGGGCAAGGCGCGCGGGTGGGCGGGGATGGACGGGGCCGAGAACGACTTCTTGGCCGCCTTGGATTCGTACCGGCGCCAGGGGGCCAAGCCGTACGAAGGGCGGCTCTATCAGGCCTATGCCGATTTTCTGCGGCAGGAGGGCCGCTTGGAGGATGCCTTGCGCATGGTCAATGAAGGCTTGCGCCTGAACCGGAGCATGAACCTCGATCATGTGCGGCCGGAGATGCTGATGCTGAAGGCCGACATCCTGGAGCAGGTTGGCCAGGTGTCGGCGTCGGAAACGGTCTGGGCGGAAGCCCTGGATCTGGCCGGGCACCTCGAGGCCTACAGCAAAAACCGATGGCTGAAGGTGCGGGTGGGCCGTTTGCGCAGCTTGGCCCGGCAAGGACGGCATCAGGATGTGGCGCAGGAACTGGAGGCCACCCGCGCTTTTGTGGAGCAATCCGGATTGACGGAGTTCCAGACGCGGGCGTTTCGCGACTTCAAGCCGGAAGATCACGGCGGCACCGAGGCCGAGGGGGTGCGCATGCTTCGGCCTGCGGCGATCGCACCGGTGTACACGGCGACGCATGTTCCTCCGGACCAGCCCGCGAAAACCATGTTTTGGCTTATGAACCCGTCCATGGCCGAACGCAAAGGCCGGCTGAGGGTGAGGGGGGCGGGCGAAATCGCCTGGATCCGGCTCGAGGCGGCGCAGGTTGAAGTTGAACTGCGAGGCGGGGAGGGGGATGGCGATGAGGCCCGGGAACTCGTGGTCGCAGGGGATGACGTGCTGGCCATCCGGCTGGTGCATGTGCAACCGCCGGCGGAAGGAGCCCGGGTCACGTTGACGTGGCTAGACGAGCCGGAAGCGACAGCGGAATGGCAGGTGGCCGTTGCGGCCGGTCCAAGCCGGGAAGAATCCACCATTCACTACCATTTCGCCCAACAGAATGCCTTCTACAGCGTGGCGCTGTACCATGAGATTGGCGTGGCGGGATCGGGCGGCGGGCTCAACTATCGCATGCGCGGCAGCGTGCCCAGCCGGGTGGAAATCTACGATGCCGAAAGCTTGGTCCTGCTGGCGGTGGATGCCCAGGGTGACGGCGACTTCGGCGGAATCGGCGATGTGCTGACGCGGGATGCAGATTTGGATGGCTACCCGGATACGGACCGGGCCTTCCAGCCGGTTGTGATGCATGTATTCCCGGTCAACGGCCAGCGCTATGTCGAACCGCTGGACGTGGCGTTGGATATCCGGACTGGGGGGGAATGGCGGCCCATCGGACTCGACCGGTTGGTGGACATGCCGGCGGGGACCAAACCGTAAGAGGCTACATCCACTATGGGACGGGGCGGGTAAGGCCCTGGCGGAGGGCGGGGAGGGTTTCGTCGCGGAGGGTGCCGGAGAGGTCGAAGAGGAGGAATCCGGGGCAGCCGGCCTGGCGGGCGAGGACGATCTGGCGGGCGACGTCGGCGGGATCGAGGCGGGATTCGTCGGCGGTGACGCCGATGCCGGGGAGGATGCGGCCGGCGGCGCTGGGCTGGGCGACCTGCTTGCGGACGAGGGAGGAAAATTCGGCGGAGGATTCGGTGTAGTTCATGGGGGTGAGGAAATCGACGGAGCCGGCGCGGAGCCAGTCGGGCCAGAACTGGGCGATGTTGCCGCCGTCGGGCTGGATGGCGCCGAAGACGGCGGCGGAGAGCTTGACGTTGGGATTGGCCGCGCTCAGGGCGGCGCGGATGTCGGCGACGAGGGCGGTGATGTCGGCGGTGCGCCATTTTCGGAATTCGGCGTTTCGTTTGCCGCCGGGGAGGACCTCGGCGGGCCAGGCCTTGGATTTCCTGCGGGTGGCGGCTTCGAATCGGGCGCGGGTGGTCGGGGCGTAGCAGCTCTGGGAATCGGGCAGGCGGATGTAGTCGAGGTGGATGCCGTCGATGGCGGGATAGTTTCTGGCGACTTCGGCGATGGCGTCGAGGACGAGCTGCCGGTTGGCGGGGTGATGGGGGCTGAGCCAGGGGCGGGTGTTGCCGCTGGCATCGATCTGGAGCCGGCCTTCTTTTTTCATGCGCGCGGCGAAGTCGTCGGGGGCGCCGGTGAGCTGCCAGAGGACGAACCAGACGTGGACCTGCATGTTGCGGGGCTTGGCGGCGGCGAGGACGGCGGCGAGCTGGTCGCCGTAGAGGCGGAGGGTGTCGGAGGCGGGCAGGACTTTGGAGGGGTAGTGGGCGCAGCCGCCCCAGGCGAGATTGGGGAAGAGGGCATTGACGCCGTGGGCGGCGAGGTGGTTGGCGGTGAAGGTCCAGTCGCCGGGGATGTAGCCGGTGCCGTCGTGGTCCCAGACGCCGACGAATTCGCCGGGGCGGGGCAGCTGGACGGCGGCGTCGGCGCGCAGGATGAGGTGGCGCTGGCGGCGGGCAAGCAGGAGGGCGTGGCGGTGCTGGCCGGCGGCAAGGGCGGCCTGGATCTGGGCGGAGAGGGAACGGACTTCGTCGAGCAGGGCGCGGGTGGCGTCGGGGTCGGCGGCGTGGGAGAGCCGGGCCTCGATTTCGGAGAGGGCGTGGAGCAGGGATTGGAAGTCGTTGACGCGGCCGGCGTCGCGGACGGCGCGGGCGGCGGCGGGCGCCCAGAGGGAGGGATCGAGATGGGCGCAAAGGGCGACGAGGAGTTCTTTTTTCGACTGGGCGTCGTCGTTGAGCAGGATGTGGGACATCCAGAAGCCCTGGGGGGAGACGACGAGGGCGGGTTCGGGCTGGCGGACGCCGCGGGCGTTTTCCCAGAAGGCGATGGCACGGGAACCGGACCGGGCCGGATAGGCGGGGAAGAGGTTGTGGGATTTCTGCCAGATGCGGGGGGGGACGAGCCAGGCGACGGGGTCGTCGAAGGCGATGGAGCGCCAGCGGTCGGGGCGTTCGGCTTTGGTGTAGGGGCCGAGCTTGAACCCCATGGCGGAGGCGAGGGCGGGCGAGGCGCCGTAGAAGACGCCGAGTTTGCCGCCGCGGGCGAGGAAGGCGTTGAGCGTCTTGAGCTGGGCGGGGGTGGGCTGGGGGTTGTAGGGCAGGAGGGCGGCCGTGGCGTTCTTCAGGGCGCCCTTGGGCAGGTCGTCGTCGGTGACGAGAGCGTGGCCGATGCCGGCCTCGATGAGCAGGCGGCTGACGCGCTCGGCGGTCTTGGCGGCGACGGCGCGTTCGCCGTCGTTGGGACACGAGGAGGTGCCGCGGACGACAACGAGCGAGCCGCCCTCGACGGCGGCGATGCGGTGCAGGACGAGAGCGGCGTCGAGGGCTTCGCCTTTCCACGGCGAGAGGCGGATGGCGTCGATGCGGTTCCAGCCGGCGGGGGCGCCTTCGGTGGAGAAATCGGCCTTGGCGAAGACGAGGGTCTGGAGGCCGGGGCCGGGCATGGGCTTGCCGGCGGCGTACCAGCCGCTGTCGCTCTTGAAGTAGAGGCCGAACTGGCGGATGGCTTCGGGGCGGGGGCAGGCCAGATCGATTTCAAAGGCGGTGGCGGCGGAGAGGTCGAGCGCGACGGGCTTGTCCCAGGCGGCGCGGTCGACCGCTTTCGAAAACGGCAGGGGGAAGGCGATGCCGGTGGCGGCGGCGACGGGGCGGGGGGCCTTTTGGTAGGGCGTCCACGCGGAGACGGTGGCGGGGGAAAAGTCCTCCACGACGCGCGCCGCAGGCGCGGCGGCGGGAAGGAGGAGGAGGAAGGCGATCGCGGCGGGGAGGGGATAGATGAAGCGGAACTGATTCACCCACGGGGCAAGCCCGTGGGGGTCTGGGGCAGGGGCGTGGGGGGGCGGGGCCAGATGGAAAAACCGCGAAAAAGTTTTCCATAGCATGGAAAATGCACCGCAGGATTCTATCGGAGATCGAGCCATGACGGGAAACCCTACTTGAGGATGAAAAGGCGTTCAATCCAGAAAGGCGGAGAAGAACAGCCGAAGAAAACAGCCGGTTCTCACAGAGGCACAGAGGCACGGAGAAAATGGATTGGGAAGAAGAGCAAAACAATGCTAAGAACAGCCTGTGAGTATCAATGACATTACCGGGGCGATTGTGGACGCGGCCTTGCAAATCCATCGGGACATGGGGCCGGGATTGCTGGAATCGGTTTACGAGGCTGTGTTGGCAAAGAAGTTGGAGTCGCGGGGGATGAAAGTGGAGCGTCAGAAGACGCTGCGTTTCGTATATGACGGGATGTCCTTTGACGAAGGGTTTCGGATGGATTTACTGGTGGAAGATCAGGTGATTGTGGAGTTGAAATCTGTCGAGCAAACAGCTCCGGTGCACAAAAAACAGTTGCTGACTTATCTGAAGCTGGCCGGGAAACCGGTCGGACTGCTGATCAATTTCGGAGCGGCCACGCTAAAGGAGGGGGTCACACGGGTGATTAATGCCCCGGAAGATTCTCTTCAATAATCTCCGTGCCGCTGTGTCTCTGTGAGAGACGGCTGTTACACATTGGCGTACTGGTTGCGGCGGATGACCTGGTAGCCCTTGATGAGTTCGGTGATGGCGCGGGGGAGGGAGACCTGGGGGCGGTAGCCGGTGGCTTCGATCTTGTCGTTGCTGACGATGTAGTTGCGCTGGTCGGGGTCCTTGCCGATGGGGGCTTCCATGATGGTGAACTCGGGGACCTGCTTCTGGATTTCGAGGCAGAGTTCCATCTTGGAGAGGTTGGCGTCGGAGAGGCCGACGTTGTAGGGCTGGCCCTGCATGGCGTCGAAGTGGTCGAGGGCATGATGGAAGGCGCGGGCGACGTCGCGGACGTGGATGTAGTTGCGCTTGAAGTGGGCTTCGAAGAGGACGATGAAGCGGTCGGTGACGGCGCGGTAGGTGAAGTCGTTGACGAGCAGGTCGAGGCGCATGCGCGGGCTGATGCCGCAGACGGTGGCGAGGCGCAGCGAGACGGCCCCGGCGTCGAGGAGGGCTTTCTCCAGTTCGACCTTGAGGGTTCCGTAAAGGGAGACGGGGTTCATGGGGGTTTCTTCGGTGCAGAAGACGCCGTCCTGCCCGACGCCGTAGCCGCTGTTGCTCGTGGGGGAGATGAACCGCTGCTCTTTCGAGGCGTTCGAGAGCAGCATGAGGATGGCGTCGAGATTGATGGAGCGGGCCTCGAGGGGCTTCCGGGCGCAGAGGGGGGCCCCGACGAGGCAGGCCAGCGGCATGATGACGTCGGCCTGTTTCAGCAGGGGGAGCATGAGGCGTTCGTCGCGGACGTCGCCGCGCACGATGGAAAGCTTCTCGTCGGCGCAGCAGTCGAGGAGGGAGGTCTGGCCGTAGAGAAAGCTGTCCACGACGGTGACGGCGCAGCCGCGGGCGAGAAGGGAGGGGACGAGGATGGAACCGAGATAGCCGGCGCCGCCGGTGACGAGGACATGGGGGGTGGTGTTCATGATGGGCGAACCCTACCCGAAGGGGCGGGGG
>JAHDSS010000052.1 GCA_018432565.1 Kiritimatiellia bacterium | reverse complement strand
CGAAGTGCTCGACATGGTGCCGGGGGACGTGGCGCAGCGCTACAAGGTGGTGCCGGTTTTCAAGAACGAGAACGTGCTGACGGTGGCGCTGGGGGATCCGCTGGACGTGGACACGCTCGACGGGCTGCGCTACGTGCTGAAATGCAACGTGGAAGGCGTGGTGGCGCCGCCGGAGGAGATCGAGAAGGCGATCGCCAACTACTACGGGCGGGCGACGGGGGCGGTCGAGGGCATGCTGCAGGAAATCACCGAAGGCACGCTGGCGCTGCCGGACGAGGTGCAGCAGCAGCTCGTGGCGGACCAGGACGTGTCCGAATCCGACGCGCCGATCATCAAGCTGGTGAGCCTGATCATCATGGAGGCGTTCCGCAGCCGCGCATCGGACATCCACCTGGAACCGATGCCGAAAAAGTTCCGCGTGCGCTACCGCATTGACGGCGTGCTGCACGAGGTGGACAGTCCGCCCAAGCGCCTGCAGTCGGCGATCATCAGCCGCGTGAAAATCATGGCGAACATGAGCATAGCGGAGAAGCGGGTGCCGCAGGACGGCCGCATCCAGATCAACGTGATGGGGCGGGATCTGGACCTGCGCGTGTCGTCGATTCCGACGAACCACGGCGAAAGCATCGTCATGCGCATTCTGGACAAGTCGGGGATCGCGCTGGGGCTGCCGCAGCTCGGGTTCTTCGCCGACGACCAGCAGGTGTTCGAGCGGCTGATCGGCTTGTCCGACGGCATCATTCTGGTGACGGGGCCGACGGGCTCGGGCAAGACGACGACGCTGTACGCGTGCCTGAACACGATCAACAAACCCGACCGCAAGATCATCACCGTGGAAGACCCGGTGGAATACCAGATGAGCGGCATCAACCAGGTGCAGGTGCGCGCGGACATCGGCATGACGTTTTCGGCGGCGCTTCGCGCCATCCTGCGCCAGGCGCCGAACATCATCATGATCGGTGAAATTCGCGACCTGGAGACGGCGGAAATCGCGGTCAACGCATCGCTGACGGGCCACCTGGTGTTCAGCACGCTGCACACCAACGACGCGCCCAGCGCGGTGACCCGTCTGATTGACATCGGCGTGAAACCCTTCCTGGTGGCGTCCTCGACGCGGGCGATCATGGCGCAGCGGCTGGTGCGGCGGATCTGCGAAAAGTGCAAGGAGCCCTACGAGCCGAAGGAAGCCGAGCTTCGCCTGCTGGGGCCCGCGGCCAAGCAGCTGGCCTCGGCGGAACTTTTCCACGGCAAGGGATGCGCGGACTGCCAGTTCACCGGCTACCGCGGACGCCTGGGCATCTACGAGATTTTCCAGATTGACGACCAGGTGCGCAACCTGGTGTTCGAGCAGGTATCGTCCACCGAGCTGCGGATCAAGGCGCGGGAGCTGGGCATGCGCACCCTCCGCGAGGACGGGCTGCGCAAGGTGGTGGCGGGCATTACGACGCTCGAAGAGGTGCTGCGCGTCACCATGGGAGACCAGGACTGATGAGCACGTTGAAGTCATCCGACGTCCAGATGGACGATCTGTTGGAGCTGGCGGTGCAGGAAACCGCGTCGGACCTGCATCTGGCGGTGGGGCTTCCGCCGGTGATGCGCATTCACGGGTCGCTGGCGCCGTTGGATGCGGAGCCGCTGAAGCCGGAGGACACCGACCGGCTGATGCGCGCCATCACGCCGGAGCACCACCTGCAGGCGCTGGAGACGGGGCACGGGGCGGATTTCGGGTTCAGTTACAAAGACGTGGCGCGCTTCCGCGTGAGCATCTTCCACCAGAAGGGGCACGTGGGTGTCGTGCTGCGCCAGATCCCGACCAAGATGCTGACGCTGGAGGAGATCGGCCTGCCGCCGCAGATGCGGGACCTGCTGTTCAAGCCGCGGGGGCTGATTCTGGTGACGGGACCGACGGGTTCGGGCAAGACGACCACCCTGGCGAGCATGCTCAACATCATCAACCAGGAGCGCGACTGCCACATCATCACGGTCGAGGATCCGATTGAATATTTCCACGGGCACAAGAAATCGGTGGTGACGCAGCGGGAAGTGGGCGTGGACGTGCCGACGTTCAAGGAAGCGCTGCGTCGGGCGCTTCGCCAGGACCCGGACGTGATTCTGGTGGGGGAAATGCGCGACCTGGAAACGATGGAAGCCGCGATCACGGCGGCCGAGACGGGGCATCTGGTGTTTGCCACCCTGCACACGACGGGGTCGGCCCGGACGGTGGACCGCATCGTGGACGCCTTTCCGACCAACCAGCAGGAGCAGATCCGCATGCAGCTCTCGACGAGCATCGTGGCGGTGATTTCCCAGATCCTGATGCCCCGGAAAGACAAGGCCGGCCGGATTGCGGCTTTTGAAATCATGATTGCCACGCCGTCCATCCGCTCGCTGATCCGCGACAACAAGACGTTCCGGATCACGTCCGACCTGCAGACGGGAGCCAAGTGGGGCATGCAGACGCTGGATTCGCACCTGCTGGACCTGTGGCGCGAAGGCAAGATCGCCTACGAGGAGCTGGTGACGAAGGCGCAGGACACCGAGGAAGTGATGCAGCAGATCCGGGGCAAGCAATAGGCAGGAAGCAGCCATGGCCGAATATACCGACATGTTTTTGGAGGAGCTGGTCCGGACGGGAGTCATCGAGGAATCCCAGGCGGCCGACGTGATGGACGAGCACGAGCGCACGGGCAAGCCCTCGCGCGAAGTGGCCGAAGAGATGGGGCTGATCACGGAAGACCAGGGGCTGGATCTGATCGCGCAGCTGCTGGGGGCGGAACGGGTGGACCTTGAGCACATGAGCGTGCCGGCGGAGACGATCCAGTCAGTTCCGGGCAGCGTGGCCCGCATGTACAGCGCCATGCCGGTGGCCGTGGAGGGCAATTCGATCACCCTGGCGGTCGCCGATCTCGTCACACCCGAGGTCAGCGATGAAATCGCGTTCGTGCTGTCGAAGGACATCCTCTTCGCGGTGGCGTCGCAGACCGCCATTGCCAACGCGATTTCCCGCTACTACGGCAGCGAAGACGAGTCCATGAAGGACATGATTTCCAGTTTGGAGGACGAGCTGGAGGGGGCGGGCGAGCTGATGGCCTCCGGCGCGAAGTCGGAGGATCTCGCCTCGGTGGAGGCGGCGGCGAATTCGCGGCCGGTGGTGCGGTTCGTGAACCTGGTGCTCTACCAGGCGGTGCAGGACCGGGCCAGCGACATCCACTTCGAGCCGTTCGAGGACGAATTCAAGATCCGCTACCGCGTGGACGGGGCGCTGTACGAAATGGCGCCGCCGCCGCGGCACCTGGCGCTGCCGGTCACGTCGCGCCTCAAGGTGATTTCGGGCCTGAACATCGCGGAGCGCCGCGTGCCGCAGGACGGCCGGATCCAGCTGCCGGTGGCGGGCCGCATGATCGACTTCCGCGTGTCCACCCTGCCGACCCAGTTCGGCGAGAGCGTGGTGCTGCGCGTGCTGGACCGCAGCACGGTGTCGCTGGACCTGGAGAACATCGGGATGCCCGACGACATCTACCAGTATTTCGGCGAGGACATCGCCAAGCCCAACGGGATCGTGGTGGTGACGGGGCCGACGGGATCGGGCAAGACCACGACGCTGTATTCGGCGCTGCGGCGGCTGAACACCGTGGAGCACAAGCTGCTGACGGCGGAAGAGCCGGTGGAATACGAGATTGACGGCATTGTGCAGGTGCCGATCCACGAAGCCATCGGCGTGACGTTTGCGCGGGTGCTGCGCGCCTTCCTTCGCCAGGACCCCGACATCATCATGGTCGGTGAAATCCGCGACATCGAGACGTCGGAAATCGCGATTCAGGCGTCGCTGACGGGCCACCTGGTGTTCAGCACGCTGCACACCAACGACGCGGCCGGCGCGGTGACCCGTCTGATTGACATGGGCGTGGAGCCGTTCCTGATCGCCTCGACGCTCGAGGCCGTGCTGGGCCAGCGCCTCGTCCGCACCATCTGCAACAACTGCAAGACCGAGTACCAGCCGACGCCGGATCTGTTGCAGCAGCTGGGGCTGACCGAGCAGCAGGTGGGGGGGCGTCCCTTCTACTACGGCGCGGGCTGTTCGTACTGCAACCAGACCGGCTACAAGGGCCGGCGCGGCATCTACGAGTATCTGCGGATCAAGGATCCGATCCGCGATCTGATCAGCCAGCGCAAGCCCACGCTGGTGATCCGCGACAAGGCGGTGGAACTGGGCATGCGGACCCTCCGCGAAGACGGCATCCGCTGCATTCTGGACGGTTATACCACGGTGGAAGAGGTTTTGAAGTATACCTGAAGGCCGGGCCGGCGGCAGCGCCGGCCGGGCGGAACAGCACAACGGGAGCATCAGCATGGCGCGGTTCAAATTCACGGCTTTGGATTCCAAGGGCAAGGAAGTCCACGGGGAGATCGACGCCGACAACCAGTCGGCCGCGGTGGCCCGCATCCGGGAAAAGCAGTATTTCCCGACCAAGGTGGAGGAACTGTCCGGCGGCGGGGGGGCACCGGCCCGGAAGGGCGCGGCGCCCAAGAGCGCGCTGCAGATGGAAATCAAGATGCCGAAATTCCTGCAGGGCGGGGTCAAGACCAAGCAGCTGGTCACCTTTACCCGGCAGCTTTCGACGCTGGTCAACGCCGGCCTGCCGCTGATGCGGGCGATGCGCGTGCTTCAGCGCCAGGAAAAGAACGCGGCCCTGCGCGATGCCGTCTCGCAGATGGCCGAAAGCATTGAATCCGGCAGCACGTTCGCGGAGGCGTTGGCGGCCCATCCGAAGATTTTCGACCGGCTGTTCGTCAACATGGTCAAGGCCGGTGAAATCGGCGGCGTGCTGGACGTGGTGCTGGCCCGCCTGGCGGAATTCCAGGAAAAGGCGGAAAAGATCAAGGGCAAGGTCAAGAGCGCGATGACCTATCCGATCGTGGTCCTGGTGATGGCGCTGTCGATTCTGACCTTCCTGATGATGTTCATCGTGCCGAAGTTCGCGGACATCTTCGCCGACCTGATGGGGGGCAAGGGGATGCCGATGCTGACGCAGTTCGTCATGAATGCCAGTTCCGTCATGGTCCACCGGCTGCCGATCGTGGTGATCGTGATCGTGGCGCTGGTGGTGATCATCAAGCTGCTGGCCAAGACGACCGGGGGGCGCTACGCCCTCGACAAGTTCAAGCTGAACGCCCCGGTGTTCGGCACCCTGATCAGCAAGAACTCGATTTCGCGCTTCACGCGCACCCTGGGCACGCTGATGTCGTCGGGTGTGCCGGTGCTGCAAGCCCTGAACATCGTGAAGGAAACCGTCGGCAACGAGGTGATTTCCAAGGCGGTGGCCATGATTCACGACGCGGTGAAGGAAGGCGAAAACATGGCGCCGCCGATTGCGTCGTCCAAGGTGTTCCCGCCGATGGTGGTCAGCATGGTGGAAGTCGGCGAGGAAACCGGCGCGCTGCCGGATATGCTCAACAAGATCGCGGATTCCTATGATGACGACGTGGACAACGCGGTGGCGGCGATGACGTCGATCATCGAACCCGTGCTGATCATTTTCCTGGCCGTGGTGGTCGGGACCATCGTGATCGCGCTGTTCCTGCCGCTGGTATCCATCATCGGCGGCCTCAGCGGCTGACGACGGGAATCCGGCGCGCGCGGAGGCGCGCAGGCGAAGACGGCCGGCGGGATTCCGCCGGCCGTCGGTTTTTTTATGGGGGAGGCAGAACGGGAGCGGTTCAGGGGGAATCCGCTTCCAGGGCCCGGGCGGCGGCGAGCAGTTCCTCGCGCCGGGCTTCGGAGTCGAGCAGGCGCTTGAAGCGGCTGTCGCGGAGGGCGAAGGCGATCCGCGACAGCAGATGGAGGTGCTGGCGGACATCGGGGGCCAGGGGCAGGAACAGGATGCGGACCTTGCGGCCGTCCAGAGCGCCGAAATCCACGGGGGTTTCCAGGAAGCCGAGGCAGACGGAGGCGGAGGGGAGGTCCAGCAGGGCGGGATTGCGCACATGGGGAAGGGCCACGCCGTCGCCCACGCCGGTGGACTGGAGTTGTTCTCTGGCCAGCAGCGCCTGCAGCAGGGCGGTGCGGTCCACCGCATCCGGCAGTTTCAGCAGCTGGACCAGCGCCTGCAGCACCGCCGGCTTGCCGGCGCCGCCCACCCGGTAATGGATGCCGCCGGCTTCCAGCGCATCCGCCAGGCCCGGCAGGGGGGCGGGCTCGCCCGCTTCGGCCGGCTCGGACATGGGGAAGTTGATGCGCTTGGAGGTGGCCCATTCAAACAGCATGGCGCGATTGATGCGGTAGGTTCCCGCCACGCGGTAGGCCGGCAGTCCCCCCGACTGAATCCACCGGTACACCGTCTTTTCCGTTACATTCAACGCTTTGGCGGCATCTTTTACGGTCAATTGCATGGCGGAGCCCTTTCCGGCAGAATGTGGAAAACTGTGCGACAAATCTGGCCCGAGTGTCCTGAAATGTCAATCCGGGAGTCGTTCGATCCTGCCGTACAGGTGCATTTGCAATGAGGTGCACGCCCCAGTCATATTGAGCGAAGGCGCGTAGCGCCGGAGTCGAAATCACTTGTCCTGCCGCCGCGGGATCTCGGCCTCATCCCAATGGCCGGCCTATGTGACCAAGCCGAGATCCCTCGACTCCGCTCGGGATGACAGCCGGACAGCCTACGTCCCAAATCCACTGAATCGCAGATGCGCCCCTGCTGCACAGGGAACATCCCGGATTCATTGACTTCATCGGCGGCTGAAGCCGCCGGTCCTTTCACCGCCTGCGGGAGCGGGTTCCCGGCCAGGGAAACAGGGAGGCGTCTGGATTGCAGGCCGGACCCGGCGGGGAAAAATGCTCTTCCGCACTTGAAGCGGAACGCCGGTTCACCCATACTGGCGGCATGGTCTCCATCCAGCGCGCCCCGGATGTCCGCGACAAGCTGCGCATTCTCGCCGCCGATGCGCAATACGACCTGTCGTGCGCGTGCACGTGTGCCACGGGCGATCCGCGCCGGCGCGGGCTGGATGACCGCTGGCTGTATCCGGTAACGCTGCAGAGCGGGGGCCGGGGGCTGATGTTCAAGACGCTGGTGTCCAATGCCTGCGCCAACGACTGCAAATACTGTCCGCTGCGGGCCGGCCACGATGCCACGCCCCGCTGCTCTCTGGCGCCGGAGGAAATCGTCCGGGCGTTTCTGCCGTACTGGCGCTCCGGACAGGCCATCGGGATTTTCCTGACCAGCGGCGTGGCCGGATCACCGGATGCCGCGATGGAGCGGATGCTGGCGACAGCGGAGCGGCTGCGGCGCCGGGAAGGCTTCCGGGGCATGCTGCACATCAAGATCATCCCGGGCGCCTCGGATGCGGCCATTGAGCGCGCGCTGCAGCTGGCTTCCGGGGTATCGCTGAACATCGAAACCGCCGGGGCGGATCACTTCGCCCGGCTCAGCGCGCGCAAGGACTATCTGAAGTCGGTGATTGCGCCGCTCAAGCGGATCGCGGCGCTGACGGCCAAGGGCGCGCGCTATGCCCGGGTAAAAACCGGCACGCAGTTTGTGGTGGGCGCGTCGGACGAAACGGATCGCGAGGTGGTGCGCTACATGGGGGCGTTGTACGAGCGGATGGGGCTGCATGGGATCTATTTCAGCGCCTATCAGCGCGGACTGGGCGACCCGGACCTGCCGGGCGAGCGGAGCACCGTGTCCAATGCGGATCTGCTCAACCGCGAGCATCGCCTGTACCAGACCGATTACCTGCTGCGGAAATACGGGTTTGCGGCGGAGGAAATCGGGTTTGATGCCGCCGGCAACCTGCCGCTGGATGCGGATCCGAAGGAAGTCTGGGCGCGCCGGCATCCGGAGCGGTTTCCGGTGGACGTGAACCGGGCGGACAAGGAGGAGCTGCTGCGGGTGCCCGGCCTGGGGCCTGTCGCGGTCAAGCGGATCCTGGCCGCGCGGAAGGGGGGAGGGCGCATTCGCCGACTGGAAGATGCCGGGGTTCGGGCCGCCCTGGCGCGCAAGGCGGCCGGCTGGATTGCGTGCTAGCCGGAGAGATCGCGCGCAACAATGGAGTTCGCCCCCTCCCATTGGGGAGGACTACCGGCGCGGGTGAACCTGGACCGAGAGGCCGCTGGCGGGTTCGAAACGGCGTCGGGGAAGCAGGGCGAACAGGAGCAGGCCGGCCAGAAGCAGGCCGATGGATACGCCCTGGGCGGCATCGAGGAGAAACCAGGCCTGGCGTTCATCGCCGCGCAGATATTCCAGCAGGAAGCGGACGGGGGGATAAAGAACGAGGTAGAGGGCGAAGATCGCGCCGTCCTTGCGCCGCCGGGGATAGGCGGTCAGGAGAACCGCCCAGATGACGAGCAGGCTGATGGATTCGATCAATTGGACGGGGTAGAGGGCGACCCCCGGGAAGAGCTGGCCGGGCTCGCACACCGGCGGATAGACCACGCCGCAGGCGGCCTCGCCGGCCGGGCGGCCGTAGCAGCAGCCGTTCAGGAAGCAGCCGATGCGTCCGAGGGCATGACCGACGGCGAGGCCGGGGATGGCGAAATCGGCCATGTGCCACAGCGGCAGGCGGTGGCGGCGCGCAAAGCCGGCCAGCGCCGCCGACGCCAGCAGCAGGCCGCCGTAGAAAATCAGGCCGCCGTGGTCAATGCGCAGGATTTCCAGCGGGGCGCTTTGGTAGTAGCTCCAGTTGGCGGCCACGTAGGCCAGGCGCGAGCCGACAATGCCGCTGGCCATCAGCCAGAATCCGAGATCGGCCGCGAATCCGTCGGGGCGGTTTTCCCGGCGTCCCAGCCAGGTCCAGGTCAGGATGGCGGCGAGAAACCCCAGCGCGGCCATGACGCCGTAGGAGCGGATCTCCTTGCCGAAAATCTCGAACAGAACCGGATGCATGACGGAAAATCTAGCAGGTTCCGGCGATCGAATCCAGCGGGATCCGGGTTCGGATTCGGAATGGGGAAACGGGGAAAAGGGGATGCACAAACGGAGCGGGTTGCTATGCGAGGCCCTTTGTGCGAGGGCCATTTTTGCAGGCGGGCGCAGGGGGTGGTACAGTGAAAGGTCATGGAACGATCGCTGCAATGGATGGAGACGGTGCTGATCCGCACGTGGGTGGT
>JAHDSS010000037.1 GCA_018432565.1 Kiritimatiellia bacterium | reverse complement strand
CTCGACAGTCACAAGTTCTCGGCATGTTCTGAGCGTCGCCTAACGGCTGTCAGAGCCCGGCGTCGCGCTTGATCAATTCCATGTTCAGGATCGTCATTTCCTCCACGATCGCAAGCAGCCGCTTGTAGTTCTTCGAGCGCTGCCGGGCGAGCGCGACGCGCTTCTGGCCCAGATAGATCAGGCGCGTGCGCTTGTCCTTGTTGAGCGAGAAGTAGGGCTGCTTGTTGCGCGTGCCGATCACCACCACGGATCCGCGCATCACCGGACCAAGCCGCCCGAGTTCCTCCTGAAGTTCCCCGACCCTTCGTTGCATGACCCTCACGGACTTGTTCATCGAACCTCCTTGCGTTATGAGACTATGCTATGTAGCATAGTCTATGGCGGCTTGGCCGTCTACAACAAAATGGAGGTTTTTTATGATGGGCTATCTGGAAGGGCTGTTGCGGGCGTTACGACCGGCGTTCACACGGGAGGCGACCTTTGCCTGGTTCGTGGTGGCGTTGGCCGGCGTGGTCACACGCCAGGAGGTCTATGGCGTCAGTTCCATCGTCCGGGCGCTGAGCCTGGCCCCCGTGTACTATCCGGCGTTGCTGCACTTCTTTCATTCCACGGCCTGGACCGCCGAACGGCTCTACCCGCACTGGGAAGACTGGCTGATCCGCCAGCCGGTCGTCGAGGCGGCGGCGGGGCGCGTTGTGCTGCTGGGCGACCACACCAAGCAACCCAAGGACGGACGGCGCATGCCAGGCGTAACGACGCTGCACCAGGATTCCGAAACCTCCAGCAAGCCGTCGTTCTTCCGGGGACATCACTGGGGCTGCCTGAGTCTGCTCGGCCAAGCGCACGGCCAGCGCTTTGCTCTGCCATTATGGGCCGAAATCCACCTCGACGACTCCTCCGACTCGCGCGCCACGCGCCTGGTGAACATCGCCGGCCAGATCGGATTGCGCTGGGGGCGGCCGCTCTTCCTGGTCCTGGATGCGTTCTTCGCCGTCGGCCCCGTCTTCGCCGCCGCCGCGGCAACCCAGGGCGCCTTGCACATCCTCACGCGCGCAAAGAAGAACGTCGTCGCGTACCGGCAACCGCCGCCCCCGCGTCCTCATCAAAAGGGGCGACGGCGGGTGTATGGCCGCAAGCTCCAGCTCATGAAGCTGTTCGATACGCGCCCGCAGGACTTCCGGTCCGCCGAGGCGGTGGTCTACCAGAAGAAGGAAACCGTCCGCTACCTCGTCCTGGACCTGCTCTGGAAGCCGGTCAAGGGACTCGTCCGTTTCATTCTCATCGAGACCTCGCGTGGCCGGATCATCCTGATGAGTTCCGATCTGACGCTCGAACCCCTTCTGGCCTTGAGCCTCTACACGGCCCGTGTGCGGATCGAATCGCTCTTCGCCTCGGTCAAGAATCTGCTCGGCGGCCTCGCCTATCACTTCTGGTCCAAGTATCTCGCGCCCGTCTCCCGCCGCCCTCGCCGGGGATCGCAGCCCGCCCCCGTATCGTCCCGACCCGACCGCACCGCCAACACCCTGGCCGCGATCCAGAAGTTCATGGCGTTGCACCTGATCGTTCTCGGCGCGCTTCAGCTTATGGCCGCCCTGTTCGGGGACGTCGTACGCGACCAGGCCCGCTGCTGGCTGCGCACGCCCGGCGGCGCGGTCCCCTCCGACTTCGTCACTCGTACGGCGCTGGCCAATCTGCTCCTCGCCAATATCCGCGTTCTCGCTAAAAACCCGGTAATCGCGTTAATTCGCCGCAGGCAAATCACCCCCGAAAAAACCGCTGAAAAAAAGGTTGCGCGGAAGCGGAGGGCGGCGTAGAACGCAGCTCAGAACTTGGGACTGTCGAGATAGTGAATGTTTTTCAAATTATAATGAGTGGCCATAGCACACTGCACGCATCGCGTTTGCCACGATCTCCGCTCTTTTAGCTATGAAAGAATCGTAGTTTCCAGCTATCATTTCATCATAAGGTATAAGATGAGAGTTCAACCTGTGCCTAATCTCGCCCTCTCCAAGGCTCGTTCCTTCGCGCCTTTCAGCTAAGTACTGCTCTGGCTCTTTAGCAGATATTGTTCTGTTAGTTTTCCATGTAACAAGAGCATTGTTTAAGGCGCGAAATATTTCTTTTTCAGGATAGCCGGCCTGTTTGAGCCGCGCATTAGGATACAAATGATGATATTCTCTTTTTAGAAGGTTTTCTCGTGTGACAGCACTTCCATCGGCCAAGTCAAGCCCGCCAGCTCTCAAAGAAAGCGCAAGAATAGCGCGAGGCAATCGGTCTTTTCTCGTAGGCCATCCTGCACTTATTAATTCTTCTATTTCTGGCAGTGGGTGCTCAGCATCGTTAAATATCGTTGGCACTTCAGTGCCGCCATGAATGACTTCCGATATCTGTCTATAGTCAATCAAAGAGCGAGAAGCAGTTGTACGTTCATACCGATCTGTAAAGAAAGCGCGCCAAATGTATTGCCTTAAAAGCGATCTTACGCGACCTTCTGCATCACCATACTCAGGTGCTCTCGCCCATAATGCACATATAACCGGCAAAATCACTTCACTAGGGAGTCGCTGCGCGTCATAAATTCGCTCCTCTTCTAAAAATATGATGGCTCTGCGTATGCCGGACACCAATGTGTCCCAGTTAGCAATCATCTGATCGGCGAATTTCTTCTGCAAAAAGAATGAATTGCTTGGCATGCGATCTTGAAGAAATGCGCTAGTCTGGAGAATTAAGTCTTCAGGCTTGGCGTATGATTCAATTTCTGGAGTTGATTCTCGAATATCGCCAACAAGTTCGTGCAGCGGCTGGTCAAGCTGTGCCTCGACTTGTGCTACTACAATGTCATACGTGGTAAGAGGCGCTGCCGTTGTGTTCATCTTGATGAACACATCAAGCGCTACATGCTTGGGAGTATTTTCAGCCAATGACAGATAAGGCAATTTGTATGATGCAATCGCAGTTCGGATCTTTGATAGACTTATGATTACCGTTTTATCTGCGGGACACTTATCCAACCACTTGCTGAACTCTTCCTCGCCTTCTGTTCCCGGACAAAACACCTCTAGTGGAATCATTTTCTTATGCCAAAGCTGAATAGGGTCTTTTACCCAATCGGGATACCATTTCTTAGTCTTATTATTGAAATGCAGTCCGACAGATTCAACATAGTATGGCTGTCCTGTTTCCTCATCATGCTCAAGGCAAAGGAAAAAGCGTCTGTTGTCATAGTTATTATGTAAGGATCGCCATAGAGCTGTAAGTCTCTGTTGGCCATCCAGCAAATAGTCTGCTCCTCGTGTAGCTTGATGTGTAACACCGGCAAGGGGACGGCATACAAATGCATCAGTTTCAGCCGACCTGTAGACTAGCAACGAACCGACCGGTAGTCCTTGTAATATTGTATTGAGAAGCGTTGTTACATTCTGCAATGACCACGCCTCAAACCTTTGAAAGCGAGGTAAAACTAATGCGCCTTGACGGATCTCGCTGAACCACTCTTGGAGTTGCCTATTTCTAGCATCCATATTGTACCTCTTTAATGCGAACGTCACGGCGCACCGGCGCGAGGCCCGCCGCGGGCCTCGCGTACGTGTGCCGCCGCTTGTTCGCGGTTCTTCATGCCTTTTTTACTGGTATCCGGATTGGCATCAAGTCGCCGACATATTCGCAATCGACATCAGCCCTCGACACATTTCTGATGTTTTGCAATTGCTCTTTTCCAAGGTGGATTTGAGTTTGTGTTATGACATACGGCTCAGTGAAGTATTCGAAGACAACAGTAACAGCGGCCTTTTGCCTGCTGCCATTAACGCGTGACCATATTTCAGCGATTCCTTCAATGATCCACCCATTAGGCAGTACTGCCTTAACCGCAATTCGTTTGTTGTGCAGTGTCTCGACATGCTCACATTCGTCTCTATTTGCGTCAAACCAGACTGGACCACTCATCTGTACATTCTCCTTTGTATT
>JAHDSS010000539.1 GCA_018432565.1 Kiritimatiellia bacterium | reverse complement strand
CCACACGCCCTACGACGAAGCTCGATATCTGCAAGCTCTTGAACTGCGCGGATCGCCGCTGTGCCGACTCATTGCCGCCCCTGACCGGGAGGCTTCATGAAAACAAGTAAAATGCTTGACGGTTATCCTCAGAGGTCTTGCGCCCCTTGCGCAGCCGCTTCACGGTCAGTTCCCCGTCCACCACCGCCACGACGATGGATCCGTCGCGGGCCTCCCGCGCCCGGTCCACCACCAGCAGGTCGCCGTCGCGGATGCCCGCCCCCGCCATCGAATCGCCCTCCACCGTCACCACGAACGTCGCCGCCGGATGCGCCACCAGGTGCTCGTTCAAATCCAGCGGCCCCTCCAGATGATCGTCCGCCGGCGAGGGAAACCCCGCGGCCACCCGGCAGAGGTACCGCCGCAGCGGCCCCGGCGGCGGATTCAGAACCACCGGCCGGATCCGGCCGTTCAGGCCGGCGGACGGATAATCGGCAGACAGAACTGAACGCATGTTCATCAATGTATCCCTTTCCCGTCCCGGCGCAAGCCCGGAACCTCCCCCCCCCCCTTTTTTTCGCCTCCTCGGTTTTGCCGGCTTTTTCCCAGCCCCCCGCGGCCTTGCGCCGCAGGTGAATCAGTCCCAACACCCGTTTTCCGCTTCCATCCGCCACATCCAGCAGCGGCTTTTCCTCCGTTTCCGCCGGTTGACGCCATCGGCGCCCCCCGGACAATGGCCAACTCGAATGCGTAAAACGTTTCTTCCGGCAGAAATTTTCATTTTTTGTGTTGCGCCCCCCCCCCTCTGTGATAGGATGCGCCCCGTGTGCGTTCCGGCGTTTGTGCCGGAAGACACCAGGTCGATTTAGAACAACCCCCTCCCGGAGCATCACGCCATATGAGC
Organism: Kiritimatiellia bacterium; assembly: GCA_018432565.1. GTDB lineage: Bacteria > Verrucomicrobiota > Kiritimatiellia > CAIQIC01 > Lenti-01 > JAAZFE01. The sequence continues at coordinate 2,630 of JAHDSS010000539.1, read as the reverse complement.
AAAGACAAGAAAATCGCGATCATTGACGGCAACGAAGCCGCCGCCCACATCGCCTTCAAGACCAACGAAGTCGCCGCCATTTATCCCATCACGCCGTCCTCGAACATGGGCGAATGGGCCGACCAGTGGGCGTCCGAAGGCCGCACCAACCTCTGGGGCACCGTGCCGACCGTCGCCGAGCTGCAGTCCGAAGGCGGAGCCTCCGGCGCCGTGCACGGCGCCCTGCAGTCCGGCGCCCTCACCACCACCTTCACCGCCTCGCAGGGCCTCCTGCTGATGATCCCCAACATGTACAAGATCGCCGGGGAACTGACCTCGACGGTCTTCCATGTCTCCGCCCGCTCCATCGCCGCCTCCGCCCTCTCGATTTTCGGCGACCACCAGGATGTCATGGCCTGCCGCCAGATCGGCTGGGCCATGCTCGCCTCCAACAGCGTCCAGGAAGTCATGGATACGGCCCTGATCGCTCAGGCCGCCACCCTCCAGTCGCGCGTGCCCTTCCTGCACTTCTTCGACGGCTTCCGCACCTCCCACGAGGTCAGCAAGGTGGAAATGATCTCCGACGAGATCATCCGCGCCATGATCAGCGACCAGCTGATCGCCGACCACCGCGCGCGCGCGCTCAATCCCGAAAAGCCCTTCATCCGCGGCACCGCCCAGAACCCCGACGTCTATTTCCAGGGGCGCGAGGCCGTCAACAAGTTCTACGAGGCCTGCCCGGACATCGTCGCCGCGGCAATGGAGCAGTTCGGCAAGCTGACGGGACGCCACTACAAGCCCTTTGACTACATCGGCGCGCCCGACGCCGAACGCGTCATCGTGCTGATGGGCTCCGGCGCCGAAACCGCGCTGGAAACGATCGAGGAACTGCAGAAGCAGGGCGAAAAGATCGGCGCGGTCGTGGTGCGCCTCTACCGCCCGTTCTCCCTGAAATACTTCCTCGCGGCCCTGCCGGCGACCGCCAAGGCCGTCGGCGTGCTCGACCGCACCAAGGAACCCGGCTCCGACGGCGAGCCGCTCTACAAGGACGTGCTGTCGTGCCTCGCGCAGGCGGCCGCCGACGGCGCCTTCCCCGCCATGCCCAAGGTCATCGGCGGCCGCTACGGCCTGTCCTCCAAGGAATTCACCCCCGCCATGGTCAAGGCGGTCTTCGACGAGCTCAAGAAGGACAAGCCCAAGAACGGCTTCACCGTGGGCATCACCGACGACGTCACCCACACCAGCCTGGACCTGGATCCCGCGTTCTTCATCCGCCATCCCGGCGTCACCAACGCCATGTTCTTCGGCCTCGGCGCCGACGGCACCGTGGGCGCCAACAAGAACTCCATCAAGATCATCGGCGAGGAAACCGATTTCCACGCGCAGGGCTACTTTGTCTATGACTCCAAGAAGTCCGGTTCGCGCACCATCTCGCATCTGCGGTTCGGCCCCAACCCGATCCACAGCCCGTACCTGATCCAGAAGGCCGGCTTCATCGCCTGCCACCAGTACGAGTTCCTCTTCCAGACCGACATCCTCCGCTACGCCTCCACCGGCGGCGTCTTCCTCCTCAACAGCCCCTTCGCCAAGGACGAGGTCTGGAACAAGCTGCCCAAAAAAGTCCAGGCCCGGATCATCGAGAAGAAACTGAAGTTCTACAACATTGACGGCTACGCGGTCGCCGAACGCACCGGCATGGGCTCGCGCGTCAACACCATCATGCAGACGTGCTTCTTCGCCATTTCCGGCGTCCTGCCCAAGGACGACGCCATCGCGAAGATCAAGAAGTCCATTCAGAAGACCTACGGCAAGAAGGGCGACGAAATCGTCCAGAAGAACTTCAAGGCCGTGGACGAGACCCTCGCCAATCTGTTTGAGATTCCCTACAGCGAGGTGACCTCGACCCTCGAGATTCCCCCGCCGGTGTCGGATCAGGCCCCGGACTTCGTCAAGGAAGTCATCGCCCCCATCATGGTGGGCGACGGCGATGAGCTGCCGGTCTCCAAGATGCCGGTGGACGGCACGTTCCCCTCCGCCACCACCCGCTGGGAGAAGCGCAACGTCGCCCTCAACGTACCGATCTGGGACGAACAGGAATGCATCCAGTGCGGCACCTGCTCGTTCGTGTGCCCGCATGCCGTCATCCGCGCCAACGAGTACGACAAGACCCTGCTGGACAAGGCGCCGGCCGGCTTCAAGCATGCGCCCGTCCGCGGCAAGGACGACAAGGCCTACACCCTGCAGATCTACGTCGAGGACTGCACGGGCTGCGGCGTCTGCGTCGCCTCCTGCCCGAAAAAGAACAAGAACGACCCCTCCCGCAAGGCCATCAACCTCGGGCCCAAACTCCCGATCGTCGAGCAGGAGCGCCAGAATATCGCGTTCTTCGAGTCCCTGCCCGTGATGGACCGCGCCAAGCTCAACCTCGGCATGGTCAAGGACACCCAGTACACCGTGCCGCTCTTCGAATTCTCCGGCGCCTGCGCCGGCTGCGGCGAAACACCTTATCTCAGCCTGATGAGCAAGCTCTTCGGCGACCGGGCCATCATCGCCAACGCCACCGGCTGCTCGTCCATCTACGGCGGCAACCTGCCCACCACCCCGTGGGCCCAGAACCGCGACGGCCGCGGACCCGCCTGGTCCAACAGCCT
>JAHDSS010000445.1 GCA_018432565.1 Kiritimatiellia bacterium | reverse complement strand
GTGTCGGTCTGGGAGAGAAACACGTGTCCTTTGGCCTGAAGTTCCGCCCGCAGGGCCGCATCGTTTTCGATGATGCCGTTGTGGACCACCGCAATGGCCCCGGTGCTGTCGCCATGGGGGTGGGAATTGATTTCCGACGGTTCGCCGTGGGTGGCCCATCGCGTATGGCCGATGCCGAGGCCGCCGGCCAGCGGGCTTGCTTCGAGGGCTTCCTCCAGGTTCGACAGCCGGCCCAGGCGTTTGCATACCGACAGCGCGCCGTCGGAGCCGCGGATGGCCACTCCGGCGGAATCATATCCCCGGTATTCCAGGCGCTTCAGGCCTTCCAAGAGCAAGGGAACCGCGTTTTTGGGTCCCACGTATCCGACAATGCCGCACATATTGAGTTCCTGTCTGTTCCCGGCGGGTGCCGCACCTTGACTGGCACCGCCACTCTACAAAAAGACCGGGAACAATCAAGTTCCCGGTCCGTTTCAATTCAAGATTGAGAAATTACTGGGCGGTATCCACGGGTTTGGCGTCGCCGGTGGAATCGCCCGCCGGGTTGAAATTGTCGGCTTTCAGCTGCTGTCCCCGAAGAGAGAAAGACGCACCGCCCTTGAGCACGACGACAATGCCATCGGAACCGAACGGCTGCTTGCCCTTCAGGTCGTCTTCGCTGATGGTGGAGCCTTCAGCCGGGAAACTGCCGCCACTGACATAATTCTTGGTGAAAATGAACGGGGTGCCTTCGGGCGCATCATCCAGGTTCAACACCAGGCTCCAGGCGTTGTTTTTTTCAGCAAACTTGGTGTCGTCCGTTGTCTTGGCGCCTTCGATGCCGCGGGCGGCGAAGAAATCGAACGTGACCGCCATGACCTTGGAGGTGACCAGGTGGGTGAAATACAACGTGGCGGTGTTGTACTCGTCATCCTCGGTCGGCCAGGCCGAGTAGCCGCCGCCCAGCACCACATCTTCCATCTGGCCCGCAAACGCGGACTTGTAGATGTTCGAGCCGTTGGAAACCGTCTGGGTCAGGGCGGCGCTGATCAGCGCGCGGTTGACCGCCGGAACCAGGATGGCGGCGAGCATGGCGATGATGGCGATGACCACCAGCAGTTCGATCAGGGTGAAACCAAAG
>JAHDSS010000039.1 GCA_018432565.1 Kiritimatiellia bacterium | reverse complement strand
GAGGTGCCGAACCGGCAGTCGGCGCCGGTGGTGCTGCGGCAGCTGATGGAGAGCTCGACGTGGGCGACATCGAAGGCGTCGCTGCCGCTGGCGCTGGGCCAGGACGTGGGCGGGCATGTGCTGATGGCGGACCTGGCGTCGCTGCCGCACCTGCTGATTGCGGGGGCGACGGGCCAGGGCAAGACGGTGTGCATGAATTCGATTCTGGCGGGGCTGCTGATGACGCGGACGCCGGACGAGCTGCGGCTGATTCTGATTGATCCGAAGATCGTGGAGTTTTCGGGGTACAACGGGCTGCCGCACCTGCTGGTGCCGGTGATTACGGAGCCGAAGAAGGTGATTACGGGGCTGCGGATCGCGATCCAGGAGATGGAGCGGCGGTTCAAGCTGTTTCACCGGGCGAAGGTGCGGGACATCAAGAGCTTCAATCACCGGCCGAAGGCGGAGCAGACGGCGCTGTTCGAGGCGAACGGGGCGGAGGCGGACGGCGGCGGCGGCGGGGACGGGGACGGGACGGAGGCGCTGCCGGAGCGCCTGCCGTACTGGGTGATCATTATTGACGAGCTGGCGGACCTGATGCTGATGGCGCAGCAGGAGATCGAGCCGCAGATCCAGAAGCTGACGCAGCTGGCGCGGGCGACGGGCATCCACATGATCATCGCGACGCAGCGGCCGACGGTGGACATCATTACGGGGACGATCAAGTCGAACATCCCGGGGCGGGTGGCGTTCAAGGTGGCGCAGAAGAACGACAGCCGGGTGGTGCTGGACCAGGAGGGGGCGGACAAGCTGGTGGGCAAGGGGGACATGCTGGTGCTGACGGGGGCGAACAAGCTGACGCGGGCGCAGGGGGCGTGGACGAAGGACGAGGAGATCCAGCTGATCGCGGAGCACTGGAAGCAGCAGGATCCGCCGCAGTTTGACGAGCGGTTCATGGGGAAGGCGGGGAAGGCCGGGGGCGTGGAGCTGCCGGAGCTGCCGGAGGAGGACGAGGAGCTGCTGCAGCAGGCGATCGAGGTGATCCGGCAGACGCGCCGGGCGAGCACGTCGTCCATCCAGCGGCGGCTGCGGATCGGATACACGCGGGCGGCGCGGCTGATCGACATTCTGGAGGAAAAGGGGATGGTGGGGCCGCCGCGGGGGGCGGAGCCGCGGGAAATCCTGTTCAGCCTGGACGACTCCGGCCCGGAGGGCATGGAGACTCTCGACGGGGACGGGGCGCTGTCATAGGATGACGACATGAGCGGAAAGGGAGCCCAGCTGCGGGAAGCGCGCGAACGCCTTCAGGTGACGGTGGCGGAGGTCGCGGCCTCCACGCATCTGAAGGTGCTGGTGATTGACGCGATGGAGCGGAATGATTTTCCGCGGCTGATCGCGCCGCCGTATGCCAAGGGGTTTTACCGGCTGTACTGCGAGTACCTGGGGGTGGACCCGGAACCGTACATTCAGGCGTATCTGCACGGGTCGGGATTCTCGGAGGACAAGGCGGACCTGATCCGCGATCCGAAGAAGAAGCCGGGGATCCTGACGGGGCTGCAGAAGAAGCTGAAGGAACTGCAGGAGCGGAAGGACGTGCAGCGCAAGGCGAAGGAAATCGCCGAGGCGCGGGAGAAGGCCCGGCAGCTGAAGGCACAGGCCGATGCGGCGCGGGGGGGGGCTCCGGCGACGGAGGCGACGGAGGCGGCACCGGAGCCGCGCGGAGTGGCGGAGCAGGCGGTGCTGGCGCTGGGGGATGAGGATTTGCCGGAGCCGAAGCCGGCGCCGGCGCCGGCGCCGACGCGCAAGGCGCGGAAGCCGGCGGGGCGGCCGAAGAAGGCGGCGGCCCGTCGGGAAGACGCGGCGGAGGAAACGGCGGGGGAGGACCCGGCGGCGGAGGCCGCGGCGTCCAGGCCGGACCCGTCGGCGACGCAGCCGCTGGCGCTGGCGGGCGCCGGGGCGGGGGCGACGGCGGAGGAGGCGGAGGATACCGCAGACCGGGGTATGGCGGAGGAGCCGGAAGCGGAGGAGATCGAGCTGTCGGCGGCGGCGCCGGAGCCGCCCCCGCCGGCCGCCGGCGTGCGGTTCCGCGGCGGGCGGGACCGGGCGCGGTCGCCGAGGGAAGAGGCGGAGGAACGCGCGCGGCTGGCGGAGGCGAAGCGCCGCCAGCTGGAGGAAGCCCTGCGGCAGATGGATGAGGAGGTCCGGCGGGCGAAGGAGGAGGCGACCCGCCAGGCGCGCGAGGAGGTCGAGCGCAAGGCGATCGAGGCGGAACAGAGCCGCCGGCAGCTGGAAGCGGAACTGAGCCGCCGGGAAGAGGCGGAACGGCTGGCGCGCGAGGAGGCGGACCGGCGGATGAAGGAGGAGGCCGACCGCCGGGCCCGCGAGG
>JAHDSS010000494.1 GCA_018432565.1 Kiritimatiellia bacterium | reverse complement strand
GTGGAGGCCGAAATCCTGATCAAGGGGCGCAAGTTCGACGAGGCGGAGGCGCTGGTGCGGGAGATGGGGATGTCCAATCCGCAGGCGCAGGCCATCAGCCTGGCCCTGGGGAAGAACTATTTCGCGATCGGGGAGACGGACAAGGCGCGCGCGCTGTACGATGATTTCTTCAAGCTGTACGAGGGCAAGGCGCCGACGGACAAGGACGTGATGCTGCGCTACCGCGACGCGGCCTACCAGTACGCGCAGATGAAGGAAATGATCGGCGACTTCGAAGGGGCGGCGGCCAGCTACAAGCGGGTCGAGGACATCACGGATTCGCCGGACCTGAAGCGCTCGATGACGCTGGCGCGGGCGCAGGCGCTGGTGAAGGCGGCGGAAAAGAAGTCCGGCGACGAGAAGAACAAGCTGCTCGAGGAAGTGCTGAAGCTGTGCGAGACCCTGCAGTGGGGCGGGCTGGATCTGCAGTTCGTGGATTCCATCGTGATCATGGCCAATGTCGAGCTGGCGCGGGGCAATCCTGAGGGCGCGCGCAAGGTGCTGATGAGCCACATGGACATCATCAAGCCGATTGACGAGACGCTGAAGGAGCTGGGGATGCCGATGCGGGAGAGCCCGATGGCGGGGGCGCGCTCCCTGCTGGGGCGCCTGTGGAAGGAAGAGGCCGACCGCCTGGCGGGGCAGGAGGGCAAGGAGACCGAGGCCGTGGCGGCCTACAGCAAGGCCCTGGGCGAGTACTACAACGTGTTCGTGAAGTACTCGGACAGCCCCTGGGGGCCGGCGGCGGGCATGGAATCCAAGGCCATCAAGGACATCCTGGAAACCACGTACGGCAAAACGGTCAAGATTGATCTGTCCACCGTGGCGGCCAGCAAGCTGGCGGGGACGGAATTCATGATGGCGGACAATCTGTTCCGCCAGAAGAAATACGCCGAGGCGGCGGCGGAATACCTGCGGGTGCTCGAGCAGTTCCCGGAGGCGGGCGATCTTTCGATCGGGGCGCTGGGCAACCTGGCCCAGTGCTACATGCACCAGGAGGATCACCTCTACGCCAAGATGGTGGCGCTCTACATCGGCGAGCGGTTTTCCGGCAAGAGCGACATCCCGGCGCGGGCGCTGGTGTCGCTGGGCAAGCTGTACGAGGACGGGGGCAACGCGGAGATGGGGCTGTACATGTACAACCAGTACCTGAAGTGTTGCCCGAGGGATGCCCGCGCGGGCCAGATCCTGTTCTACCTGGCCCAGAAGGCCGAGCAGGCCAAGGACCAGGAGAAGGCCGACGCGTTCTACGCCAAGATCATCACCGACTATCCCCAGGACCAGAACTACACCAAGGCGCTGTCGCGGCGCGCCTGGCGGTCGTACCTGGACAAGGATTACGCCGGCGCGGTCGAAGGCATGAAGCTCTATATCGAGGAAAGCAAGGGCAGCCCGAGCCCGAACCTGGCCCAGGCGATGTTTGCGCTGGGCGATTCCTACCGGCAGACCGGCGACCTGCCCAACGCCGTCCGCCAGTTCAATGCCCTCGTCGCCGCCCTCTCTCCGGAAGGCAATCCCTACGGCCGCAGCGCCGAGGAACTCGAGCGCAACGCCAAGCTGCTGGAACAGGCGCGCTTCTATCTGGCGTTCAGCCTGAGCCGCCTGCCCAGCGACGCCACCCGCAAGGCCGCCGTCGCCAAGCTCGACGAATTCCTGCAGTTCCACCCGAAGTCCGCCCTGGCGCCGAAGGCCCTGAACCTCAAGGGGTCGCTCCAGATGGCCCTGAAGGATCCCGGGGCCAACGCAACGTTCGCCCGGCTGGCGCAGGAGTACCCGGACACGGATGAAGGCAAGAACGCGCAGTATGCGCGCATCAACGGGGCGCTGGAACTCGAACAGTTCGACCAGGCCCGGGAGGCGCTGGGCGCGATGCTGGCCAGCCCCGGCAGCTATTCCGAAGGCGAATTCGTGCGCGTGGGCCAGGCCATGCTGGACAAGGAACAGTGGACCGAAGCCGAGCAGGCCTTCAGCCAGGTGGTGGGCAAGACCGAAGACCGCGCCCTGCTGGAGCGCGCCCTCTACGGCATCGGCGCCGCCCGCTACGAACTGGGCCAGTATGCCGGCGCGGTGGAATCGCTCGACGACCTGATGCGGCGCTGGCCCAACTCCGCGCTGTTCTATCCGGCCAAGCTCAAGCTGGCCAGCGCCAACATGAAGCTCAACCAGCTCGCCGCCGCCAAGGTGGCCATCGGCGACATCTTCAAGTACGCGCGCGAGCCGGAAGTGGTCAACGACACCAGCCTGCTCTATGCCGAGGTGCTCAAGGCCGAAGGCGACCAGACCGGCGCGCTGGCGGCCTACAAGCGCCTGGAGTATTTCGGCGGCGGCAAGACCGAAAAGGCCCGCAAGCAGATCGAAACCGCCATTCTCGAAGGCCTGGCGCTGGCCGACGAGATGGGCCGCCACGCCGAGGTGATCGAAAGCGCGGACCGCTATCTGGAACTGTATCCCACCAGCCCCAAGGTGGGCGAAATCCGCCAGAAGCGGACCGCGGCCACCCTGAAGCTGGCGGCCGAGGTGGCGCCGACCGCGCCGGAGCAGGCCGCCCCGGCCCCGTAGGAATGTAGACAAGGGAGAAGAACAGCCATGATGACGAAACAGACACTTGCTTGGATCGGGTTGGCGGCGGCTCTGGCCGTCGGCGAGGCCTTCGCGGCTCCCTATGTCGTGCAGAAAAACGGCAAGCGCATGGAGGGGATCGCCATTCGCGCCCTCCAGAACGGCGACATCAACCTGACGACCCTCAAAGGCATCCAGACCTTTCCCAAAGGCAGCTACGTGCAGGCGGTGGCCGACAAGCCGGCCGAATTCGACCGGGCCGTGGCCGCTCTGCGGGCCGGCAAGCACGACGACGCGATCAAGCTGCTGGGCAAGATCATCACGGACTACCGGCTCCTGAACTGGGACATCGAGGCATCGAAGCTCCTGCCGCAGGCGCTCCTGGCCAAGGGCGACGCCGAGGGGGCGGTGGCGGCCTACAACAAGCTGTTCGCGCTGGCCCCCGACCTGAAAAAGACCAATGCGGACGCCGCCTGGGGCATGCGCCAGGCCATGCTGGCCGCCAAGCAGTACCCGGCGCTGGTCCGCGAACTGGATGCCGTGGCCGCCTCCGGCAGCCGGCCGGATGCCGCCCGGGCCCAGATCATGCGCGGCGACATTCAGGTGGCCCAGAACAACCTGGAACAGGCCGCGCTGGACTTCCTGCGCACCGCCATCCTGTTCATCGACGTCAAGGATCCGGCCATCCAGGGCGAAGCCCATCTCAAGGCCGCCCAGGCCCTGGAAGCCCTGCGCGATCCGCGCGCCAAGGATCTGTACCGGCGGCTGGTGGAGAAGTTTCCGTCCGCGCCCCAGGCCGCCCAGGCCCAGGCCAAGCTGTAGCCCCGAACCGATGTAGAAAACGAGCAAGGAGAAAACGACATGTCCAAGAAATCTCTAGTGGTGATTTGGATGGTGGTGTTGGCCGCCCTGGTGCTGCTGCCGGCGGTTGGCTGGGCCCAGGAAATGGTCATGGATGAGGCCGTGGCGGCCGATGCCGCGGCGGATGACGGCGGCGGCATGGGCCTGTGGTCCATCATCGCCGGGTCCGGATGGCTGGGCATCATTCTGTGGACGGCCCTGCTGGGCTGCTCCGTGGCGGCGGCCTGGCTGGCCATTGACTTCTCCATCACCGTCAACCCCAAGAAGATCATCCCCGATTCGCTGGTCAACGACGTGCGCGAGGCGATGGAGCAGGGCGACGTGATGAAGGCCATGCAGCGCTGCGAGCAGGAGCCGGGCGTCCTCAGCGCCATCCTGATGGCGGGCTTCCGCAACGTGAAGGAAGGCTTCGAAGTCATTCAGGAACAGGTCGCGTCCGCCGCCGATCTCGAAAGCGAAAAGCTGATGCAGCGCGTGTCCTACCTGAACATGTGCGGCAGCATCGCCCCGATGCTCGGGCTGCTCGGAACGGTCCAGGGCATGATCGCGGCGTTCGCCAACCTCGCCACGAGCCAGGCCGGCGCCGCCCAGCAGTCCCTGCTGGCCATGAACATCGCCCAGGCCCTCTGGACCACCGCCGCCGGTCTGTGCATCGCCATCCCCGCGGTGTCGTTCTACACCTACTTCAAGAACCGGCTCTCCCGCATCATCCTGAGCATGGAAGGGCTGACGATGGACCTGATCAAGGCCCTGCGCAACGTGGAAGTCGTGGAGGAATAGGCCACCGAGGCCGGCCGGGAGGCGCCCATGAAAAAGAACCATCCGGATGCCCAGCTGGACATGACGCCGATGATCGACGTCGTGTTCCAGCTGATCATCTTTTTCATCACCACCGTGGACATGGACCAGAAGGCCCTGCAAACCCAGGTCCGCATGGCCATGTCGCCCCACGGACCGGTCGAGGAGGTCAAGGATCCCCGCACCGTGGTCGTGGACGTGGACAGCGAGGGAATCATCTCCGTTGCGCACACCCGCCTGAACGAGGCGCAGCTGAAGACCGTCCTGTACAACGCCGTCAAGGCGTCAGGTCAGAGCACGCCGCTGGTCATCCGCGGCGATACCCTGACCAAGCATGAACAGATCAAGCGCGTGATGGACATCGCCGGCAGCGTGGGCCTGTGGAAGATCCGCTTCGCCGCGCTGAAGGAAAAAGCGTCCTAGCCCAGAAGAGGAGTTTCCCATGGCCCGAAAACGCAAACGCCCGGAGCCCCCGCCTCCCGAGCTGTCCATGACGCCGATGATTGACGTCGTGTTCCAGCTGCTGATCTACTTCATCGTGACGATCAAGCCGATTGATGTCATCACCAACCTCGACGTGTTCCGCCCGGCGCCCGACAAGGACAAACCGCAAGATGCGCCGGAGCCCCAGATGGTGCGCATCGGGGTCTATCAGGACGGGTATTCGATCAATGACAACCCGGTCAGCCTCGAGGCGCTGGAGAAGGCGCTGGGCCGGCTGGCGGCGGTGGACGCCAGCCAGACGATCATGATCACGGTGTCGGCGGTGGCGGAGCACGGCAAGCTGATCCACGCGCTGGACCTGTGCGCCAAGAACGGATTGAGGAGCCTCTCGGTGGTCAGCGCATCGAACTAGCTTGTGAACGGAGATCCCCATGGATGCATCACTCAGATCGCTGCATAAAAACATTTTCGAATGGCTGGCCGGTCCGACCGGATCCGTCGTCATCCACGTCGCCCTGATCCTGGCGCTGCTGTTCCTGGTCAATCTGGCCACGAAAGAGGAGACCCCCGAGATCGAGGTCAAGGTGATCGAGGTGGACGAACAGCAGCTCGATGATCTGCTGGAGGATCTGAAGCCCCCCGAGGAGCTGCCGGATCTGGTCGAAACCATCACGCCGCCGGACGTGGACATGGACATGACCCCGCCTCCGGACGTCCAGGATTTCGCGGCGGCGCCCGTCATGGACACGGTGACGGAACTGGACATCGCGTCGGACGCCCTCAGCCCGATCATCATGAAGAATCTCTCACCCGGCAACATGAAGAACCGCAGCGGGGCGGGGCGCCAGGCGGCGATCGGCGCCTACGGCGGCAAGTGGGGGCAGTACGCCGAGGCCGCCGTGCTGCGCGCCCTGGAGTGGCTGCGCATCAACCAGAATCCCGACGGATCGTGGGGCACCGTCTCTCCGGACAAGGAAGGCTACACCGGTCTGGCCCTGCTGACCTATCTGGCCCACGGCGAAACCACGGCGTCGGAGAAATACGGGGAAACGGTCGAAAAGGCGATTCGCTACCTGATTTCGCGCCAGAACGACAAAGGGGGCTTCATTGCGCCGCCGTTCACCGGCGCCCCCAAGTGCTATGCCCACGCCATCGCCACCTACGGCATCAGCGAGGCCTACGGCATGACGCGCATCCCGTCCATCAAGCCGGTCATGGAGAAGGCGGTCCAGGTGCTGCTGGACGCCCAGAAGCACTACGATCACGGCGGCTGGCAGATGTATGCGTATGACGGCTCCAAGGGCTACGGGCAGTGGGACATCTCCCTGGCCGCCTTCTGCGCCCAGGCCCTCAAGGCCGCCTACATCGCCGGCGCGGAGAACCCCGGCCTCAAGGACGGCATGGACAAGGCCGCCCGGTTCATCATGAGCAAGCAGAAGGAAGACGGCAGTTTCCCGTATTCCAATTCCAATCCCGGCCGCCAGCCCAACATCACCGGCGCCGCCGTCCTCTCCCTGCAGCTGCTGGGATACGGCAGCGAGGCCGCCACCCGCCAGGGGCTGCAATTCCTGCGCGACGCCGATGCCAGCTGGTCGCGCCCGCCCCAGGCTCCCCTCTACGCCTGGTATTATGTCACCCAGGCCCGCTTTCACCAGGGCGGCCCCGCCTGGTCGTCCTGGAACGAAAAATGCGCCCCGACCCTCATCCGCAACCAGAACGAAGACGGCAGCTGGCTGTCTCCCGGCCTGGCGCTGACGGGCGACGGCGTGGAACGCGAATTCCGCGGCGAGGAAATCAATACCAAGGTCTATGCCACCACGCTGGCCGCGCTCTCTCTTCAGGTGTATTACCGGTTCCTGCCGACCTACCAGCCCATCGAAGACAAGGTCATTGACCAGACCTCCGAGGACGATATCTCGATCGAAATCCTCTGAGGCCGGGCGTCTCCGGCGGGGGTGGACATCGGCGGGAGGCCGGGGTATCCTGTCGAATAGAACAAGGAGGCGGCCATGGACAAGTCCATTCAAGCCCTGCACCGGAATATCGCGGAGTGGCTGGCAGGGCCTTCCGGCTCGATTTTCCTGCATGCCGCGCTGATCCTGGCGTTGCTGTTTCTTATCGATTTCGCCAAGGAACCTCCGGAGCCGCCCGCCATCGAGGTGACCTATCTGGAGGTGAAGGAACCCGAGGCGGACCTGCCGCCGCCGGACGTCGAGCCGCTGCCGCAGGAGACGCCGTTTGAGCCGGACCCGACGTTTCTCCAGACGGCCGATATCCGGCCGGAATTCACCCTCGAGCCCGAGATCCACGATTTCTCCACGCCGGATCACGTGCCGCGCACGCTGGATGCGCTGACCATCGAGCAGGTGCCCAGTTCGCTGATCATGCCCAACCTGGCGGCCGCGCCGCTGCAGTCCCGCCTCGGAGCGGGGGGCCATGCCGCCGCCGGCGAACGCTACGGCGGCCCGCACTGGCGGCACGCCGAGGCGGCGGTCCGGCGCGCCCTGGAATGGCTGCGCCTCAACCAGAACCCGGACGGGTCTTGGGGCGCCCAGGACCGGGAGGCCTATGCCGGACTCGGCATCCTGACGTTTCTGGCCCACGGGGAAACCACGGCCTCCGTGAAATACGGGGAAACGGTTTCGCGTGCTTTGCGCTATCTGCTGGCGCGCCAGAACGCGGCCGGCGAATTTGCGCGCACCGACACCACCGGCGGGACCTATTCCCAGGCCATCTGCGTCTATGCCGTCAGCGAAGCCTACGGCATGACGCGCATCCCGGCGCTGCGCCCCGCCATGGAAAAGGG
>JAHDSS010000441.1 GCA_018432565.1 Kiritimatiellia bacterium | reverse complement strand
CGGAGGAAAGCCTATAGTTGCGGAGGGGGGGATGGGGGGGGATGGGGCGGACCTGATTCACCCACGGGACAAGCCCGTGGGGGTCTGAACAGCCCGCGCGGGACGGGACACTGACTTTTTCCGGCCGGATGGAGGGACTTGATTTGGAGTGCGGCGGCAAAAGGGCCGGTCGGCGGGGCCGGAGGAAAGCCTATAGTTGCGGATGGAAACAGACCTGATTCACCCACGGGACAAGCCCGTGGGGGTCTGAACAGCCCGCGCGGGACGGGAGCCCCGCGCTACGGGGGGCAAGCCGGCGGGGGTCCGTGCCGCCCGAGCCGGCAACGGCGGACAAGACGGCGGACAAGACGGCGGGCAAGCAAGCCCGTGGGGGTCTGAACAGCCCGCGCGGGACGGGAGCCCCGCGCTACGGAGCGAATTTCGGGGTGGCGCGAAACGGCGGAGGGGAGCAAGATGACGCATCGGAACGGAAAGGACCAGAAGATGACGGAACAGCGCAGGGACATTGCGGCGCGGCTGAAAGAGCGGCGGGAACTGGAAGGGAAGACGCCGGGGGAGCTGGCGGAAGCGCTGGGGGTGGCGGCGGCGGAGTATCAGGCCTACGAGGCCGGCGAGGCGGACATTCCGGCGAGCGCGCTGCATGACGCGGCGCGCGTGCTGGGGGCGGACCTGACCGAGCTGCTGACGGGGGAGGCGCCGCGGATGAGGATTTTCAGCGTGACCCGCCGGGGCGGCGGGGTCCGGGTCGAGCGCCGCAAGGATTACCAGTACCGGAACCTGGCGGCGAATTTCGCGGGGCGCAAGGCGGATGTGTTCGAAGTGACGGTGCCGGCGGATGCCGGGGAGTCCGGCGGGCATGCGAATTCCCATCCGGGGCAGGAGTTCGACTACCTGCTGGAAGGCCGCATGCGGGTGCGCATCCACGGCAACGAGCTGGTGCTGGAGGCGGGCGACTGCGTCTATTTCGACTCGACCCACGGGCATGCCATGGAGGCGCTGGACGGAAAACCGGCGCGCTTTCTGGCCATGATTTTCTGAGCGGGAGGCGAAGCATGTCTCTGTTGAATCAGTTTCTGTCCCGGACGGAGTTTGGCACCTACGAGGAATTCCGCGACGGCCTGGAGATCCGGGTGCCGGAGAATTTCAATTTCGCCTATGACGTGGCGGATGCGTACGCGCGGGCCGAACCGAAGCGCCGGGCGATGGTCTGGTGCAACGACGAGGGGGCGGAACGGACGGTGACGTTCGGTGAGCTGAAGGCGGACAGCGACCGGGCGGCGCAGGTGTTCCAGGCGCACGGCATCGGCAAGGGCGACGCGGTGCTGCTGATCCTGAAGTGCCGCTATGAGTTCTGGCCGTGCCTGCTGGG
>JAHDSS010000423.1 GCA_018432565.1 Kiritimatiellia bacterium | reverse complement strand
GGCCACTTGTTCGACGTAGCGGCTGGCATAGGCAGAAGTCGGACAGTCTTCGATCAGTTCGGAGAAAATCTGAACATTGTCGCCGGCATCGCCGCCCATTGACTCGGCAATGGCAACCATATCCGAGGGCTTGCCCTGGTGACGCAGGACGGCAGCAGCCCGCCAGATCTTCAGACAATCAGGATCGGTGAAGGATTCCGCGACGATTCCGGCAGCGTCGGCCAGCGGCCAGACGGCATCGGCGTCTTGCAGGAGTGCGCCGGTCAGCGCTCGTTCCGATGGAGCTCTCGGCGGCAACGGGCCTGCCACAGGCGCAGGCTTGGCCGTGGCCGGCCGCGCCCAGGGGTGCGGCCTCGGGGCGGCGGCGCCAGCGGATGCCAGCAACGCGGCTTGGGCCCGCTTGCCAATGGCCAATTCATCGGGAGTCAAAACAAGGTCGTTCATAGTGGGTACCCCTCCAACACGCCGTCATATCGCGCCAGCATGGTAAACGCGTATTCGAAAGCGAAGCCGGCCACGTTCTCATTGTCTAGCCACTCGCCGCCCGGCTTATGGTGTTCACCGATTAGCGCCTGCATGGCGGCCGTGGCAAACCGGGTCAGGAGTTCAATACGGGCCGGGTGCGGATTGCCGTTGGCGTCGGCCAGGATCGGCGGAAGACCGAAAGGCGGTTGACCAATGAAGGGGCGGCCCTCGGGGGCGGGGTTCATGGCGCCGCCCTCCGCGCCTGCTCGATCAGTTCGCCAACGGACGCCCAGAACGGGCCCCGCTGCTTGGATGTCAACGATGTCAACGGTCGGCGATTGCTTGCGCGAAACGCGCTGCCCGTGGTAGGATTCCGGCGTTGATTGATCCTCTGGCCGTCCCTAGCCCGGGCGGCCTTTTCGTCTGGTATTTTCATGATTAGTTACTCCGCGAGTTGTCGCAGTTCAGAAATCCGGTAGCGGACCAGTCCCCGGATGTTTACGGGATGCAGAACGCCATCCGCAACCAACCGGCGCACCGTGAATCGACTGCAGGAGAGCATCCGTCCCGCTTGCGCTTGCGTGGCCAGTAAAGGTTCGGCGTCACCACGCAGCGCGGCCTCGATTGCCAATTCCGCCGACTGCCGCAGGCGCTTCGGGGCCAGTAGCATTTTTTCAATTGCGGTGTTAGACATGGCGCACCACCTTCCCCGTTTTCGCCGCCTGCCTCTTCAGCCGCTCGACGCTTTCGGCGGTGATTCCGATGTTGCGGGAGCAACCCGGAACCCTGGCAAAGTCCAGCAGTCCCCGCTTGGCCATGTTATGGGCCCAGCGCCAGCCGCGGTTGAACTCCGCGCCAGCCTCTTTGATCTTGTAGATTTTTCTCATTGGCAACTCCGATTCATTAACGTGAGTGCATTGTGAGACAGGGTGTTCGATTTGGTCAAAAATCCGGCATGCAATTTACTGAAACAGGCGTTTTCCTCGGGTAATTAGCTGTATTTTCCCAAATGCAAAAAGCCAGGAAGCGATGCCTCCCGGCCCATCTTTTCACCCTATGCGGGAATTATTTTTGCGGTGGATTAAAAACGTCAGGCAGCAGCTTGATAGCCGTCTGCTTCGCCGCGTCCTCGGCGTGAGCGTAATACAGAGTCATCGTCGGCGACTCATGGCCGACGATATCCTGAATCGTCGCCAGCGGGATCTTGCTCTCGGCGCACATGGAGACGAACGAGTGCCGAAGCGCATGGAACCCCAGGACGTTCGCCCGACGCTTGCGCTGCACCCCGTCTTCGATGTCGGCGGTTGTCTCGATGCCGCATTCATCCTTCAAAAAACGGATAAACGCCGCCGGAACGTAGGCATTGCCCTTGGCGTATTCCCTCACCAGCGCCGGAAACAGATACCCATCGGCCTTGCCCCGGCGCTTCCGGCGCAGTTCGGCCAGCAGGAGCGCCAGCGCCGGATGAATCGGAATCGTGACTTCCCGTTTCTGCCCGGGCTTGTTCTTCCTCCGCTTCACCTTTTGGGGAACGACCTTGATGCTGTCGCCGATGTTCTCCCACTTCAAATGCACCGCGTCGATCAGGCGCAATCCCGTATAGATGCCGATGCCGACCATGTAGCGCCAGTCCCCCGTGACCTTGCTGCAGATCGTCTGCAGTTGCTCCGGCGTGAATGCCTCCCGGGATTGCGTCCCTAGTTCCATCTTCTGTACCTCGGCAAAGGGATTCAACAGAATGCCGGCCTGCAAGCGCAGCGTTCGGAACATGGCCCGAAGCTGCTTCAAGTGCGCCATGTAGGTCCGCTCGGAGATCCCCGACGCCCATAGGTCGGTCATGTAATCCTGGGCCTGCTTCTCCGTAACTTCATGGAGATGGCCAATCTTCTTTCCCGTCGCCCACTTCTCGAATCGCCGCCAGATGGCCGCGTATCCCTTGATCGTGTTCGGCGCCGGATTTCCGTGCTTGCTCTTGTTAGGCATGGCCAGCCACTTCGCCCAGGCTTCGGAAAATGCCAGCGTCTCGGGCTTCACCTGCATCAGCCGCTGGCCATATTCAATCCGCTGCGCTTCACGCAGCTTTTTAGGCAGTGCATCCAGCTTGAAAAGCAGCACCTTGAAAACATCTTCGACGGTCAGCCCCCCGCTCGCTGCCCTCTGATGATTCCGAGCCATCGCCAAGGCCTTGCCCCGGTCAGTCTCAAAAGTGCAAACCCAATTCTTCCCCCCCGCACCGGTCCGATAATAGTAGTAGTCCCGACCCTTCCGCTTGAATATCTTCACCCGCTTGCCTCCCCTGTTGCTCCGTGTTGCAGGCGCGTTATAGCGCGAGCAGGCGCGGCGCGTCAATCAGAAAGTGTAGCCCAGGCGTAGCCTATTCAATCTAGCCGATTATCAGAAGCCCCCCAGAATCGGCGTAAGTCGTTGAAAGAAATGGCGTACCTGCAGGGAGTCGAACCCCGAACCTTCTGATCCGTAGTCAGATGCTCTATCCAATTGAGCTACAGGTACGCGACAGGGTGTAGGTTGTACACCAGCCCGCCGTCTTTGGCAAGCCCCCCTCCCCCG
>JAHDSS010000482.1 GCA_018432565.1 Kiritimatiellia bacterium | reverse complement strand
GCGGGCGGCACCCTGCAGGTGCTGATGCCGGCGTGGCGCCACATGGGCCAGCCGTCGTTTCCGTTCGTGCTGGGCGTGGTGCTGTATGCGGCGATGGCCAAGAAGCCGCGCTATTTCGTGGCGATGGCGCTGCTGGGCGGCATGTTGGAAGACTCGCTGAGCCTGGCGCCGCTGGGCTTTTCCACCTGCGCCTTTCTGGTGGCCGGCGGGCTGGCGGTGCTGCTGCGGGCGGATTTCTTCGCCCACAAGGCGACGACGGTGAGCGTGTTCGGGGCGCTGTGCGCCTCGGTGTCCACCGGCGTCATGGCCGCGTTGCTGCACGCCAGGGGGCTGGTGGCGCTGACCCTGGGCGAAACGATCTGGCGCATGGCGGGGTCGGCGGTGCTGGGGGCGATTCTGATACCGGTGCTGTTCGGCCTGATACGGGGCCTGGAGCGGCGCCTGGGCGTCGGGGAGGAGCCGGCCTGATGTCCCGCCGTTCCGCCAAGCCGGAGGTCAGCGTCCTACGCCTGCTGCTGCTGTGGGCGGTCATGATGGGGTTTCTGACGGCATTGGGGTTCCGCCTGTGGAATCTGCAGGTGGCGCAAGGCATGGAGTACCAGCGGCGGCTGGTGCGCCAAAGTCTCCGCAGCGTTCGCCTGCCGGGACTCCGCGGGCGGATCCTGGACCGCCGCGGCGATGCGCTGGCCGAGAACCGCCCGGCGTTCTGCTTGGCGCTGCATCTGGAAGAGCTGCGCCGGACGGGGGGGCTGTCGCGCACCGTGGACCACATCATGGACACGCTCTACCGCATGGCGGAAACGATGGACCGTCCGCTGGACCTGGGGCCGGGGGACGTGCGGACGCACCTGGGGCGCCGCACGCCGCTGCCGCTGGTGGCCTGGCGGGACCTGGATGAAACCGCGGTGGCGCGTTTCATGGAGCACGCCCATGAATTTCCCGGGGCGGCCCTGACCGTCGAGCCGGTGCGGGTCTATCCGCAGGGGGATCTGGCCTGCCACCTGCTGGGCTACGTGGGCCGGGCGGACATCGAGCAGCTGCCGGAATCGGACGGCGAACCCGAGCGGTTCCATTACTATCTGCCCGAAGTCGCGGGGCGTTCGGGCGTGGAAAAGCGCCTGGACGGGGTGCTGCGCGCGAACGCCGGCGGCAAGATCGAAGTCCAGGTGGACGTGGCGGGCTTCAAGTTCGACGAGGTATCGCGGCGCGAACCGGGGCAGGGCCGTGACGTGGTGCTGTCCGTGGATGCGCGCATCCAGCGTGCGGCCGAAGCCGTTCTGGAGGGGGAAAAGGGGGCCGCGGTGGTCGTGGATCCGCGCACGGGCGACGTGCTGGCGCTGGCCAGCGCGCCCGGATTCGATCCCAACGATTTTGTCCCCTCGGTGCCCGCCCGGCTGTGGAACGACCTGCTGAAGGACGAGCGCCGCCCGCTGTACAACCGGGCCACGGCCGGCGAATACGCGCCCGGCAGCACCTTCAAGCCGGTGACGCTGCTGGCGGCGCTGGAAAGCGGCGCCATCCGGCCGGACACGCGCTACAGCTGCCCGGGCCATTTCGATCTGGGGCGGGCGCGCTTCCGCTGCTGGCAGCACTGGGGCCACGGCAGCCTCGATGCCCCCCACGCCATCCGCTATTCCTGCAACGTGTACATGTTCCATGCCGCGCTGGCTTCCGGCGCCGAAGCCGTCCAGGAGATGGCCCGCGCCGTCGGATTCGGCCGCAAGACGGGCATCGGGCTGGACTTTGAACGGCCCGGCCTGGTGCCGGACAACGACTGGAAGCGCCGCGAGCGGAACGACAGCTGGCGCGACGGCGACACCTGCAATCTGTCCATCGGACAGGGGGCGCTGCTGGTGACGCCCCTGCAGCTGGCGATGTACGCGGCGGCGCTGGCCAACGGCGGCACGCTCTGGCAGCCCCGCCTGGTCCGGCGGATCGAGCGGACCGGCGGAGCGGCGCAGGAGATTGCGGCGGCGCCGGCGCCGGTCGGCCCCCGCTGGGCGCCCCGGAACATCCGGACCGTCCGCGAAGGCATGCGCGATGCCGTCAATGCCCCCGACGGATCCGGCAAGCGCGCGGCGCTGCCGGGCGTGACCGTGGCGGCCAAGACCGGCACCGCCGAGTACGGCCCCAAGGGCGCGGGGCTGAAAATGACGTGGATGATCGCCTTTGCGCCGTTCGACGATCCGCGCTACGCCGTGGCCCTGCTGGTGGAGGACGGCGTCAGCGGCGGCACCACGGCCGCCCCGCGCGTCCGCCGGCTTCTGGCACAGGTGTTCCGGGAAATCGAAGGCCTGGACGGCATGCCGTTGCCGCCGCCCGTGGAGGCGCCGGCCGGGGTTCCCGGGGAGGAGCCGGCGTGAGGCGGCGCGTCCAGTCGTGGTGGCGGGTCTGGCTGGCCCAGGATGTCCTGGCCCTTCTGATGGCGGCCGGCCTGCTGGTCACCGGCCTCTTTTTCAT